>JAPDJB010000010.1 GCA_029259285.1 Candidatus Bathyarchaeota archaeon
CGCAAGGAGATCTGAGGCTAGGAGGGGAGCCACGATCCCGAGGAAGGATGCGGAGAAGGCGTAGGGTAGACCGCCGAGACCATGGAGTATGGAGAAGGAGCCCACCATGGAGAGGGTTGGAGCTAGGACGATGACTAAAAGCATGACCCCCATAGAGGGGAATGTGAAGAGATATCGATAATATCTCAGGATCCTGTCAGAGGCTCTCCTACCAGCCCACGCCGCCAACCCTCTCCTTAGACTCAACTTGAGATCAAAGGAGAGATCAGCCCTCTTTAAAAACTCCTCCCCTTCCTAGAGAAAGTGTGGAAGTAGGGAGTGAGCCATCATGATGGCAACTATGAGGGCGATGGCAGCCGCCACCACTATCTCGGGGCTGATCTTAAGCCCGTGAGCCTCCTCCTGGAAGAATCTGATTAGACCTGCACTCGCCGCAGGCATGACGCCTGATTCTCGACGCCTACGACCCATCCCAACTAGACTCTCCTAAAGGGTATTAAAAAGGGTTTGTGGAAAAAGGGAGAGGCTGAGGCCTAATAACGCCTACGGCCTCTCCTACTCCGCCTATCTCTAGGGCTTCCCCCGCCTCGATCGGAGCTCCTCCAATACTCGAAGCGCTTAGATGAGAGATTGTTGTCGAGATTGACCTCCCCTATGGGGGACTCCTCCATCACCTCGAAGCTGCCGAAGCGTCCAAGGGCTAGACGCATGGAGCCTCTGAAGAGGTTGATGTAGGCGTTCCTTATGCTCAGCGTCTGCCCCACCTCCACCTGGTCGATGGCGTCATCCCAGAGGGTGAGGTAGATGCTACCCGTCTCATCGCCGACGAGGGCCTCCGCCACCCGATGGGTTGACCGGTCGATCCTCGAAGAGACTTCACGTGGCTCGGTTATCGACACAACCTTGACGATGGTGTAGATGCGCCTCGAGTATCGGTTTAGATCCCCGATCTTAACAGGGGTCTGCTCCTCCTCCTCATATGCCGCCAAGCTTATACCTCTGCTCGTTTTGAGGTGAAGAGCGCTCACCGTGGATATAAAGGTTGTGATGCCTACTTCAGAAATTCCGTTAGATCCACCTGCTGCCTCTTGGAGGGTTTCTCCCCCCTCTCGTCGACGGCCTCGGGGAAGAGGAGGGAGACCTCGTCGAGGATCAACTTAATTCTCTGGGCATAATAGTCGTCGAGGCCGTAGCGCTCTACCAGCTTTCTAGCCGGCTCGATATACTTCTCTATTCCACCTCTATGAACCGTAAGCGTCAGCGAGCCTCCGCAGCGGGTGCAGACGCCTTTAAGTGGAGGCCTTCTAAACTTTGCGTTACACTTCACGCATCTAAACTTCTGGCTGGTGTAGGCTCTTAGGTTTCCGATGATGTCTTTGAGGAAGTGGCTTGTTAGAACCCCCTCAGCCACGACCTTAACGTCCACGGCCCTGATCCTCTCAGCCAATTCGAGTTGGCTCTCCAACTTTTCGATCATCGCCCCCAGACTCGTATAGGCTCCATGATGTGAGGAGTGATTGATGTTTGAACAGTCCTCGGTGAATCTAAAGCCCTCCACCTGGGCTTCACTCCCCAACCTCCGCCCTATGGTCTCTATCAACGGCTCATAGAGGCTTGGGGGAGCCCTCCTCTCAGCCAGCCTATAAAGCTCCGGCGGATATCTAGGCATGACATCGACGTTATGGGCCTCCTTATCCACCTCACCTGGGTTTATGGTGGAGATTATGAATAGAGGTGCATCCATCAGCCCCCCGATCTGCTCAGGTAGATACTCCCTGGAGAAGTTCAACAGGGGATCCAAGGCCAGCATCACGGCGTCCTCATCGCCGTCACAGTTCCTACGCTTAGCCGCATGCCACAGTGGATGCGCATAGCACACCCTGGTCTTCGTATAACCTATGATCCTACCCAGGACGGCGGCCGAGGTGTGCGGAGCCAGCCCAAGTATCAGATGTCCAATCAGATCCTCTCTACGCTCAGCCCTATAGTAGGACTCTAAGCCATAGACCCTTGTGAGGAGGCCGTCGATAAACTTGGAGACCTTTACGAGGTAGTCGCCGCACTCCTCAGGTAGGATTACATCCTGAGCCTTCAACTCCAGCAGCTGGTAGGGGGACTCAAGGGGCCTGCCATCGATGTCATGGGTGTAACCCAGCTCCCTCAACCTCTCGATGGAGGTGCCGATCTCTATAGGCTTGAAGTGGGTTAGAGGGGCGTCGGTGATGTCGAAGCGGATGGTTCCATCCCTAAAGACCGATAGATCATATTGGGCCCTTAGAACCACCTTCTCCAATGGCTCGGGTTGGCGATGGGCGTTCATCAGCCTCTTCACGCCCTTAATCCTCGGCGGCCTCCCACCTCCGATGTGCTTCAGGGCCTTATCAACGAGTTTAGCCACATCTATCCTCATCGTCTTATAGGGAACGGTTCGAACATTGCAGTTTGGACAGGTCTCATCGGCCTTGAGGCTTCTACCACATCTGGGGCAGCTCCATCGGATTTTGGTTTCCCCTCCACATTCTGGGCAGATAGCTCCGAAGATCCTTTCACCGCAGATGGGGCAGAGTCGGTCTATCACCTCTATCTCAACGGGTTTACCCCTCTCAGCCTTCAGTAGGTCTCTCTGTGGGCCTCCAGCCTCACCAATTGGGAAGAGGCCGTGGACATAAGGGGAGAGTTTACGCTCCTTAGCCTTCTCCGGCCTCCCCATCCTCGCGCCTAGGTAGATGCCGCTTTTATCCCTCACATCGAGTCCTGAGAGCATCCTGACCAGCTCTAGGGAGCTATCCGCCTCAGGCTTGAGTTCAGGGCTGCGGAGGGCTAGACATCGCTCTAATATCGGAGCCGCCTCCGTGAAGCGGAAGCCCCCTCCGGATCTGATGTGAGGTACTAGAAGCCGCTCCAGAAGCCCCTTCTCAAAGTCGTTCAGCTCAACCTCATAGGGGGAGGCGTCAGGCCATTTAGCCATCAAACCCTCTCTAAGCTGGAGGAGCTCCTCAACAGAGACCTCAGACCACATATAGGTATATCTGGGATGGAGGGGGACACCTGCCTCCGCTAGGGCTATAGCCTCCCTAGGCGTGGGGACATAAGCCTTAGACCTCAAGAACTCCTCCAGCCGTTCAGGGGGAAGGCCGCATCGATGACTTAGAGCCTCAAGGCCGAGGTCGCTGACTATCCTCTCCAGGTCTAGGAGCCATTGATTCTCATCGTAGCCGACTGGTAGGAGCTCCTTATTGTTCTGGATGAGATCCCCCATCGCAACGAGGATGTCGCCTAGGAAGAGGATGCAATCAACGCGCTCCAGCAGCCTCTCAGCCTCCTCCTCGGTCTCAACCCTAACGACGGAGCCATCCCTCAACCTGACGACGGGCGGCTCTATGGAGTCGACGGGTGTGACTACGGCAGACTTACCTGGGAAATCCATTCGCAGCTGGACGCCTGTAGTTAGGAACTTGTTGAGGAGGATCATCGATGCTGGATGTATGCCGACGGCGGCGAGACCGGTGTTCCTCGCACGCCCATATCTCAGCCTGAATCCTCCAGGGGTGTTGGGGAAGGAGAAGACGGGTCTCCCAACGATGATCTCCTCCATGAAGCTGGCTGAAGACTCCCTCGCCGAGGCAACCTTCAAATCTCCAAGCCACTCCCACCCATCGAGGTGGAGATGCTCACAGATGCCCATCAGCTTTCTAGCTCTGCCAACCACCCCATCGACGACGACGATGAGAGCTCCACCCCTCACTCTATTGGTCTCTACGCCAGGGACATCCCTGAAGGTGGAGACCTCGTAGCGGTCTGTAGCTACCCCCGTCACCTCTACGGGGAGATTGCGTATGGCGAACTCCAAGTCCTCGTCGGAGACATGGTATTGAAAGCGTCGAACCCTCCGCTCATAGAGGCGAACCTCTTCTACGAAGCGCTTCACAGCCTCCTCAGACGGCTTATATCGATCCAGGCCGAGGCGTCTCCGCACAAAGTCCGCGATGACGAGCGTCAACGCCTGAGCCGTCCCACCCGCCGGCCTTATGGGCCCCGCGAAATAGACGGCTAAATAGCGGCTTCCATCCCTGTTACGCTTGATCCTGATCTCGGGTATCCCCTGGATCGGCGCGATGGTGACGCCTTCGGTGACGATTGCCAGCGCTGTTCTGATGGCCTGCTCCGCCGCTTGCTCCTGCTCTAGTCTTCCGAAGCGGCCATAGATGATCTCCTCAGCGATCTTGAAGGCCATCTCATAGCGATCCATCGACTCTAGCTCCCTGATCCTCTCAGCGATGCCTGGTGGGCCGACGAGCTTCTCAACCCTCTCAGCCATATCCTCCGTCAACTCGGACTCCGGCTTGGTGATGGGATCCAGGCCCTTCGCCCTTGCCCTTCCAGCTATCTCATAGAGGTGTTCAAGCTCCTCTCTAAGCCTTGAGTAGTAGGCCTCATACTCCTTGGAGAGCTTCAACAAGCTCTGGGATCCTCCCCTTATAGAATGCTATCCGCACCTCATTTCCCTATCGGTGGGAGATTTTGGAGACGATCTCAGCTATACGCTCTCTCACCATCTCCGTCTCCTCTACGAGAGTTCCGGTGACGATGACATCGGCGCCTGACTCAGCTATCCTTCGGGCGGAGTCTCCATCCCTGATGCCTCCACCGACGATGAGTGGAATGGATAGATACCGCTTCACCATTCTAACCATCTCCAGTGGAACATGCCTCTTCGCCCCTGAGCCAGCTTCGAGATAGATGAAGCGCATCCCCAGGAGCTCTCCGGCGAGGCTATAGCCTACGGCGATCTCTGGGTGATCATAGGGTATTGGCCTGGCCTGCCCTATGTATCCTGCGGCGCCTCCCTCTCCGACGATGATATAGCCCATTGGAATCGGCTCGATGCCATATTGCTTTATGATACTCGCCGTCAGGGCTTGGACATCGATGAGGTAATAGGTGTTAGATGAGTTGAGGAGCGACATAAACCAGATGGCGTCGGCGTATCTGCTGACGCCGGATATATTATTTGGGAAGAGTATGACGGGAACTTTCACAGCCGTCTTGATGGCCTTCACAACCTCATCGAGATCGCTTTGGGAGGCGAGGGTTGAGCCGCCAACCATAATCGCGGCGGTTCCACCCTTCTCAGCCTCTCTCGCCACCTCCGCGAAATCCATCTCCACCCTCTCGGGATCGAGGAGAGTTAGATGAATTGTACCCTCCTCCTCGATCCTGTTAAGGAGGTACTCCTCAACGCGTCCTAGCCGCCACTTCCTCATGTCCTTCCATCCCATAGTAGTTGTCAACGAAGAGACAGTAGGCGTCGACGGGGGCCATATGTGGAGACATCTCAAAGGAGGCTGAGAGATTACAGAAGCCGCAGACTACGGTGACTCTCCCAAGCTTCTTATTCATAGTAACCCTCACCGCGTTCTTCCCGCATCTGGGGCAGAGGAAGAAGACGGGCAGCTTCTTCTTCACGATCTTTACAACCTTTCTACGTCTCCGACCCATCCCTCACACTCTCTCGACAGCCTCTGCTACTCCTCAGCTCAACTTTAAGATTAATGGGAGATGCCTCTTATGTTCATTCCGCTTAACCCTCTTTAAGACCTCCTCCACCTTTGATGGGGGGAAACCAAGATCCCTGGCGATCTCCTCAGCCCTCATACCACGCTCCCAGCCGTAGAGGATGAGATCTAGGTTCTCATAGCTAACGCCAAGCTCCCCCTCATCCGTTTGACCAGGCCAGAGGCCAGCCGTAGGCGTCTTCATCACGATATGCTCCGGAAGCCCAAGATACCTAGCAAGCTGCCTCACCTGGGTCTTGTATAGATCCGCGATGGGCATGAGGTCGACGCCTCCATCCCCATACTTGGTGAAATAACCCAACAGCCACTCAGTTTTATTGGTGCTGCCGATCACCATCATATCCAGCGAGTTGGCGAAGTGATAGGCTATAGCCATCCTAAGCCTAGCCTTCACATTTCCAAAGGGGATGAGAGCCTCGGGATCATAGAGGGGGAGGACATCACGCATCACGTCGACGAGGGATGTGATTTCCACAACGTCACATGTGACGCCTAGACGCTTTGTGAGCTCCATCACATCACGGACATCACGCTTAGAGGTTACGCCCCGTTCAGGCATGTTCACAGCCCTTACATTCTCAGCGCCTAAGGCTTTCACCGCTAACGTCAACGTGGTTGAGGAGTCGACGCCGCCACTGATGGCGACAACCCCACCCCTCAAACCGGCCTTCTCCATCTCTCCGGCTATGAAATCCACGATCCTATGCTCAACCTCCACTGGATCTATTCTTAGGGACTCCAACGTCAACATCCTACCTTTCAACGTTAAACTTCCATCTATTTAAAGCTAAAATTTATAGCCTCTTTGAAAGGGAGGGGCTTAAAATATTCTTATTGATGTTGAATACAGAACTGTATTCAGAGGGAGACATCTTGGGCGAGCGGGATCAAGGAGGCATAAAAGATGCTAAAAACTCAATTTTTAGAGTTCTTAGGGATCCAATTATAAGGCTTCTCCTCAAATCCAGCAATTTAACACCTATTCAATTTGAAACTATGCTAATTGACGTTATAGGAAGAATGAACCAGGAAAAAGTCCTTAGTTATGAGGAGAAAAGAAAATTGAGGAGTAAAACCGTGAGTAGGGGAGCTTTCATAAGAACTCTGAGCCAAGCCAGGGAGAGAGTGAAAGAGGCCATATACACGATTCTGCTCTTCAACTATCTTGGAATACTCGACAGTTCATTCTTTGAGGACTATCAACAACTCTTTGAGCGTTTGAGGGAATACCTCCAAGACATTGAAGATTCTGAGAAAACTAAAATAATCCTGAGACGGATTGAACATGAAATCAAGACGAGAATCGACGCCCTCATTCGATCGCTGTAATGTGATATCACGCTACATCACGTTTGCCAAGGCGATCACCGACTGACCGAGAGCGACGCCACCATCACCAGGGGGGACAAGGCCATGCCTCAGAACCTCCAAGCCTCTCCGAGATAGATAATCAACGATATATTCGGTGATGAATTCATTTGCGAACACCCCTCCAGACAACGCAACCTTCCTCACGCCCTCCTCCTCCGCAATCCTAGAAGTTATTTCTGCGACTCCCTCAGCTAAATATCGCTGTCCAAAGGCCGCCACATCATATATGCGGTATTCATTTAATTTCTCAGATAATTCAAGGAGAATATTTGAGGTTTTAAGGATATAAACGCCATTTTCCTCTGAAATCTCTATCGGAATCTTGATTCTATGAGGATCGCCCTTCGTAGCAGCAGCTTCTAACCTCATCGCTGGTTCACCCTCATAGGTTCTCCGATAACATAGACCGCAGAGCGCTGATATCGAGTCCAAGAAACGCCCAGAGCTGGAAGTCAACATCGCATCGGGCGATCTTGAGTGTCTGAGAATTAATTGGAATTCAGATTCACCATGGGGGAGGCCTCTCGATATGTGATTTTGTGTGATATCACGTATCTCATCCTCTGAGGCGATCCTGCTGAGGGCTGCGATCAGCATTCTCAGGGGATAGAGAGTGCATAGGTCGCCTCCAGGCATTGGTAGATACTCTAGATGTCCCTTTCTCTCGAAGGTTGAGTAATCCGCTAAAAGAATCTCTCCACCCCAGATAGCCCCATCTAGGCCGTATCCAACTCCATCTAGGGCTATACCTATGAAGGATTCATCGGGGGGTAGACCATTCTCTGCTGCCGCGGAGGCTATGTGGGCGTGATGATGCTGTGACCTCACGATCTGGGTGTTGAAATCACGTGACATCTCCTCGGCGAGTTGTGATGTCATGTAGAGGGGATGGAGGTCACATCCTATCACATCTGGGTCACGTGTGACCTTCAATAGCTTCAAGAAATGGTGGATGACCCCCCTCTCAAAGTCTAGAACCTCAAGGGTCGTTACATCTCCTAGATATTGGGTTAGGAAACATCTTCCATCAAGGGTTATGGCGGCTACATTTCGAAGCTCGGCTCCAAGGGAGATGGCAACTCCATGTTTAAAGGGCACCCTTATCGGGTCTGGGACGTAGCCCCTTGAACGGCGTAGGAAGACCGTTTTACCTCTTATGACTCGGAGAACGGAGTCGTCACATCTATTGACGATCTCCCTATTATGGAGTAGGAAGTAATCGGCGATGCCGTGGAGCTCCTTCAGGGCAGCATCATTTGTTATACACATTGGTAGACCTGATCGATTGCCACTGGTCATTATTAGAGCCGGCTCATCTAGGTATTTGAAGAGCATTAGATGGATGCCCGTGTAGGGGAGCATCACTCCGACTCGGGAGAGGCCTGGGGCAACTAGCTCTGAGATGATGCCATCCCTCTTCCGTAGTAGAACTATCGGCTTCCTCCAAGACTTCAGTATGGCCTCCTCCTCCGGCGTAACCACTGCAAAGCGCTTTACAGCCTCTAGACTCGGCGACATGAGGGCGAAGGGCTGATATGGCCGATTTTTACGCTTTCTGAGTTCCATCACAACCTCATCATCGGTGGCTAATGCGGCTAAGTGGACTCCTCCGATTCCCTTGACGGCGATGATAAACCCCTCTAAGAGGAGTTCAGATACGGCTTTGAAGACGTCGCCGACCTCCATGGGTTCTCCGTTGGCGTCGTAGAGGGTCATTTTGGGGCCACAATAGGTGCAGGTTATCCCCTGGGCGTCGAAGCGTCGATTCATGGGATCATGATAGTCGCGCTCGCAGAGTTCGCACATCGGGAAATCAGCCATGTGGGTTCGCTCACGGTCGTAGGGGAGGGCTTTGATAGCTGTGAACCTAGGGCCGCACCAGGCGCAGGCGGTGAAGGGATAATTATACCATCTACTTGAGGGGTTCTCCATATCCTGAATACAGGCATCGCAGATGCCTATGTCAGGGGGGAAAATCCCTGAGAGGCGCCCCTCGATCTCCCTACTCCTCTCGATCTTAAACTCCCTAAATCGCCCCTTATAGGGTTGATAGGAGACGGTGATGTCTCTAATCTCCGAGACCGCTGGGGCGTCTCGCTCCACCTCCTGGATGAAGCGTTCTATGATGGATCTCTCCCCCTCAACCCTCACCTCGACGCCGGCGTCGCCTAGGTTTATCACATAGCCTCTGAGACCAAGCTTCACAGCCTTACGGTAGATGAAGGGCCTGAAGCCGACGCCCTGAACTCGCCCCTGGATATGGATGACCGCTTCCACCAGCCCAGGAGGTGGAGACATCCCAGAAAGATTTGGAGGAACCTATTTAAACCTCATAGATAGTTTAAGCTGCAACTTAATTATAAGGCGTAAATGCTATTAACTCACCAAAGAGATCATAAAACGAAAACTTTGAACCCGATAACCATTCTAAATGCAGCCTTTCTAACAATAACTATATCAGCAGCAATAATATACTACAAAAAAATAAAAAGGATAAAAGAAGAATACGAGTCGAAAGAAAACGTTGTTAAAAGCATAGCTCTCGGAATAGCAGGAAATATCTATTCAAACATAAAAAACATAGAAAACACAATAATGAAACTGAGAACGGATATAAACGAAGCGCTGATTAAAAGCGAGAAAGCTCTTGAAACATCAGAAACAACAAACCAAGACGTGGAGAAGATATTTAAAAGAATGGATGAAATTGAGAGAATGCTAATCGAGGTTAAGGAGAGAATAGTAAGGAAGCCAGTTAAAATAGAGGCTCCTATACCAATAGATGACAGAGAGATTTTAGATGGGCTGAATGATACGGAGTTGAAGATTTTAATGATTCTAGATGAATTGGAGGAGGGAACGGTTCCGGAGATTAAGAAAAGGATAAATAAGACAAGAGAACATACGGCAAGGATGCTTAAGAAGTTATATGATAAGGGATTCATCGATAGAAATACTAGTTCCATCCCATATAGATATTATTTAAGAAAGGAAGTTAAGGAGATTATAAGGAGGAGAACAAAAGAGGCTAAAACCCTTAATGTTTAGTATAAAATAAGTTTAAAGGCGAGCAAAATTAATAAATTACATAAACCAATCTTAAAACACTAATGGAGAACGTCAGCAAGATAATTAAAAGGATCACCGAATCTGGATTAATACTTACAAGTGATGGATTTGAATACATAAAAACCATAGACCCTAAAAGATTGAATGAAATCATGGATTCCGTTATTCAAGAGGCTCAGAGGAAAAATGTTTATTATATTGATGGAAGCTTTCTGGATAAATTCTTTGAGAGGAGGGAACCGATACAGAAGATCGAAGAAAAGCGGGAAATACGTTATGAGAGAATTAAGCCTGAGATAATATATAGTTTACATCCTGAACCGTTAGGTGAAGTGGAGGGGTTTTTACGATATTTTAAAAGTAGATATAACAAAATATCTAAATTATTTAGGAGGAGAGGGGATTTAAATAGGGTTGTTAAGACTGGGGAAATTTCTAAGCTGCCTATGAAAACGAGATTTAAGATTATTGGTATGGTTAGAGATTTGATTGTTAGGAGGAGGAGATTATATCTAGATTTGGAGGATGATGAGGGATCTATAACTATAATTACGACGGAGGATGATGTTTTTAGGAAGGGGCTGATGCTCCTTAAAGATCAGGTTGTTTGTGTAGATGTGATAAAACTGAGAGAGGATCTCTTCATAGCTAAGGATTTTATATGGCCAGATATAGCTACTAAAGTTAATAATAGAGCCAATAGAAAGGTTTTTGCGGTTTTTATATCTGATCTCCATGTGGGGAATACTCACTTTTTAGAGGGCTTGTTTAATGATTTTATTAAATGGCTTAATGGGAGACTCGGCAGCGAATTTCATAAGGAGGTGGCTTCAAGGGTGAGATATCTGGTTATTGCTGGGGATCTTGTGGATGGTATAGGGGTTTATCCTAATCAGATTAATGAGCTTGAGATAAGGGACTTGTATGAGCAATACGAGGCTGCAGCAAGGTTGCTATCAAAGATACCTAGACATATAGAGATCATCATTATACCTGGAAATCACGATGCTGTCGCCAAGGCGCTACCCCAACCTCCAATCCCAGAGGAGTATGCTAAGAAGCTCTATATGGATGAGCGAATTCACATCCTCAGCAATCCCAGTTATATCAGCCTTGAAGGGGTTGAGGTTCTGATCTGCCATGGAAAGGCCTTAGACGACGTCCTCTCCAGCAAGCCTGGCCTCGACTTCCAGCATCCCGCTAAGGGCATGGAACTCCTATTGAGATGTAGACATTTAGCTCCCATCTATGGAGCCACCACGCCTATAGCCCCTGAGAGAGAAGACCGCCTCGTCATAGAGCGTGTGCCGGATATTCTCCACATGGGTCACGTCCACATCCATCAGATCAGGAGGTATAGAGGTGTGACTCTCATCGCTTCCGGATCCTGGCAGAGCCAGACCTCATATCAGCGTAGGCTTGACATAAAGCCGACACCAGGCATCGCCACGATCGTAGACCTGAGCAGCCTACAGACCTACACCATGGACTTCAAGGCCCTAAGTGGCTGAGTCCCCGAGCGATTAGACCTGCAACCCTCAGAGGCTCAGGAATCCTACATATTAGAGCCGTCTCCTCTAGGACTCTCCTAGCCCAACTCTTGGATGCCCCGATCACCTCGAAGAAGACTCGACAGCCCCGTATAACCAGATGCTCTATATCGCCTAGACGGGATATCACATCCCAGCGGAGTCTCCAATCCGAGAAGTTTTCCCTTAGAGCCTTGAAGATGGCTCTACTATCTGGATGCTTCTCGGCGTAGATGATGACCGGAACTCCAAAGGCCTCATGTAGCTTGAAGGGATCTATGATGTTGAAGCCAGCGAAGGTTACACCGCCGAGGATGAAGACATCAACAAGGCCGTCGACGATGCTGATCAGCTTGTCGGTGGCGTCTAGACCATCGATCTCGATGTCAACAAGGTGAACCCGAAGAATCTTGGAACCCTCCATAACTGCGCAGCAGAGGGGAACCCTATTAGGCTTTTGACCCCTCAGAAAACTTCCATCCTCAACTCCAGCGACATACATCTCAATACTTCAGGAGTCTACCATAAATCTCAGATTTGATGAGGAGATGAGGATATATCGTATGGGGAGCCTCAACAACCCCAGAGTGAATTATTATACCGTTAATATAGCTTAAGGCCTCCTCGTCGACATCCTTCTCGAAGACGAGGTGGCCACTGTTCTCTATCTTGAAACTCCCCACCCTCTTCTTAAGAACGATGATGTCATTCTTCGAAAGGGAGATCTCGCCATTATTCCTCAATATGAAGCAGCCCTCATCCTCCTGCTGCTCGGTCTTTCTAACGCCGCCATTACCGTTAGACTCAAGGAACTGTTTTAGGGCAATGTTCATAAGGTCTGCAACCCTCTTACCGCTACGTTTAGCCATGGAGAATATCTGATGATACAGCTCCGTGTCCAACCCTCTGATGGAGACGGTCTTTTGTGGCATCGGTAAACTCCCCAAATGTTTACTTGTAAACATGTAAACAAAGAAGCTTATAAGCTTATCGGGATAATTATAATTGTAACAAGTGGTGTATGAAACTTGATACTTGAGAAAGCAACTAAAAGTGATGTCTGCCGAATATTCTCACAAAATGAGAATAACTTAGACCGGATAGTGGATTTTTACAGAAGGTTATTATCTCCAAATGAGAGGAACAACCTAAGACAGAAGATCGGTCATATCAGGGAGATATTGTCATTCAGTGAGAATATCTTTTCATCACAGTCGGTTGCCTTAATCTTCCTATACTTCTGCCTAAATGGAGCTGCAACGGCCTGGACTCTCCAAAGGGAGCTTCACATACCGGAGTCAACCGTCTACAGGGCTTTGAAGAAGTTGAGATCGCTGGGTGTCATCTATCCCGCCCTTAAGGTATCTAAGGTGAGGTATTCAAGGGGTGGCCCTAGGCCTATTGTATGGGCCATTGTCGGGGCATCCACCGAGGAGATCTCGAAGGCTTTGAGACTTCACTTCAGAAGTTTAAGCCCGAAGTATTGTGTTGCTGAGAGGCTTGCCCAGACGATTCTAGATCGATACCTGAAGAATGGGCGTGAGATAACCTATAGGGAGATACTGGTCTTCGTGAAGGAGTTGAAGATCCCCTTCGAGAAGTATGATATAGCTGAGCTTATAGCCCAGTATCTCAACGAGATCGGGATTAAGGTCTGGAGATAGCTATATCTCCCTCAACTTCTCCTGCAGGGTTTTCAGCTCTCCATGCTCCTTGATCCTTATGGTTGTTCTAAGCCTAACGGGGAGACCTATTCTATGGAAGAAGTAGTATAGACTCTCCCCATCGATCTTATCTCTAAGTCTACCATCTCTTATCGCGGCTAAGAGCGCCTCCTCGATTTTGGGCATTATCTCGGGGTATTGCCTCCACGCGGCCCTATAGACCTCCCATGCCCTGCCCACGAAGAGCCTTCTCAAATCCTCCCTTGGGTCAGCCTCCTCTCTCCTGGGGGCTGTCATAATCCTCCGCTGGAGCTCCAGGAGCTTCTTCCTCTTCAGCTTCTCCAGCTCATCCTCCATAAGGCCTTCAGAGGGTAGAGGCGTCGCTCTTTTTAACCTTATCCCGCATAAGCCGAGATGATATGAGGATCCACTCCGAGGAGTATTGGTTCAATACCCGTGGAGAGTTCGATGTCGTAGACCTAACCCCCTGGCTAGATGAAGTCGCCTCCCGTTCAGGTATCAGGGAGGGCCTAATGCTGATCTACGCCGGCCACGCCACAGGGGTCATAATCCTAAATGAGTATGAACCCTCCCTAATAGAGGATGTAAAGGACTTTCTTAGGCGGCTAACCCCCTCAGACGGCGATTATAGGCATCCCATAAACGCCTTCTCCCACCTTAGATCGATGCTCCTAGAGCCTAGTAAGGTGATACCTATACATGGTGGCCGCCTCGGATTGGGGACTTGGCAGAGGGTCTACTGGATCGAGGCTGAGCGGAGGCCTCGCAGGAGGAGGGTTGAAGCCATGATAATAGGGGAGTGAAATGAGTCAGTCATGAAGCTATAGTAAGCATTATCTCCCTTAACTTCCTCTAATATTTGATGGCTCAGGGTTTCCGCCTCATAGGTGAAAGCACTCCGAGGATGGATGGCATAGCGAAGGTGACAGGTCAAGAGGTCTACTCCTCCGACATCCACTTCCCAAACATGCTTCATGCGAGAGTTCTGAAGAGTCCATATCCCCATGCGAGGGTGAAGCGCATCGACGTCTCAGAGGCTGAGAAGCTTGGAGCTATAGTTGTCACCTACAGGGAGGTCCCAGATGTGGTCTACTGTCCAAGGCTTGTCAGCACCCCTGAGGCCACCTATAAGGATTGGAGGGTTCTAACTGGTAGGCCCCTATACGTCGGTGACCCGATAGCTGCAGTGGCAGCGGAGTCTGAGGAGATGGCTCAGAGGGCCTTAGAGGCTATAGACGTTGAGTTCGAGGTGTTAGAGCCATCCTTCGACCCCCTGGATTCGATGAGACCTGAGAAGACATCGATCCACGAGCGTATCATGTATATGGGTAAGGAGATAAAGATCGAGAATAACATCGCATGCACCATGGAGATAGAGCAGGGGGATGTTGAAAAGGGCTTCAGCGAGGCAGATGTGGTTCTGGAGAGGGAATATAGAACCAATCGGCGATATCACTGCCAATTGGAGCCTAAGACGGCTGTCGTTAGACCTGAACCCGATGGAGGGGTCACCATCTGGACGACGACTCAGTCGATACATAATACAAGGCTGCTGATCCATGAGATATTTGGCATACCGGCTGGGAAGATCAACGTCGTCAAGACGGCGCTTGGAGGAGCCTTCGGCTCAAGCATCCAGACCAATATCGTAGTCCCCATAGCCGTAGCCCTCGCCCTCAAAGCCCATAAGCCCGTCAGACTGGCATATACACGAGAGGAGGATCTCCACGAGCACTGCTCCTACCAGATGATCTTCAATCTCAAGCTTGGAGCAAAAAGGGATGGCAAGTTGACAGCCGGCAGTCTGGAGGCGATCCTGGATATCGGCGCCCACCAGATTCAGGCTTATCCCCTGTTAGGCTGCCTAGTCGGCTGGTGGGTATCCCTCTACAAGTTACCTAACCTCAGATATGTTGGGAAGGCGGTCTATACGAACAAGGTTCCAAGCTGCGCCATGAGGGGATTTGGAAATCCACAGATAACCTGGGCCGTCGAGTCCATGATGGACGAGTTGGCTGAGGAGCTCGGCATCGACCCAGTTGAGTTCAAGCTCCTAAATCACGTCGGCCTCGGAGACCTATTCTGGGGTCAGGGGCCCACGGTTAAATCCATAATCAAGAGCTCTGGGGTGGAGGAGATCGTTCGACGTGGAGCTAAGCTGATCGGATGGGATAAACGGCCAAAGCCTGGGGAGCAGAGGGGGCGCTATCGGAGGGGTATAGGCTTCGGGAGGGGCTTCCACACCTCCAGCGCTGGAGGCCCTGTTCCAGGGACCGCCGTAGACTATACTGGGGCTATGCTGAAGGTCAACGAGGATGGGTCATTCGACTATATTACAGCCCTGATGGATTGTGGAGGCGGAACCCTCACGGCTCATGCTAAGATAATAGCAGAGGAGATTGGGGTTCCACTTGAATGTATAAACATCGTTAGGTCCGACACCCAGACAACCCTATACGATGTATGCACACATGCATCGAGAGGTGTCTATGCTGGTGGAATGGCGGCCTTACAGGTGGCGAGGGAGGTGAAGAGGAAGCTGTTAGAGTTGGCTGCAAGAGTTCTCGACGCCTACCCCCATGCGCTGAAGATTAGGCCTGATGAGGAGAGGAGTCAGGGAGTCATCTATGTCGAGGGCGTTGAGGGCAGGGAGATCACCATCGGCGAGTTGGCTTCCATGGCTAGGCATAAGAATTGGGGCACCATCGCAGCCGTCGCCAGCGTTAGACAGGGGAGTTGCCCACCCCATTTCACAGCCTACTTCGTGGAGGTTGAGGTGGATACGGAGACGGGTAAGGTGAGGCCGATAAGGGTTGTGGCCGGAGCCGATGTGGGGAGTGTCATAAACCCCAAGCTGGCTGAGGGCCAGATACACGGCGGCTTCGCCATGGGCTGGAGCATGGCAATCCTAGAGGACACCCCCTACGACCCAGAGAACGGCGACCTGATGAATAGGGGCTTCATAAACAACTATAAGCTGCCAACACCCGCCGACCTAGTTCCACCTGACAGATTCACGGTGTTCTTCGCCAACACCTATGAGCCAACTGGCCCCCTCGGAGCCAAGGGAATAGGGGAGGGAGCCTTGAACCCCGTGGCGGGGGCGGTGGCGAATGCCATCTACAACGCCATCGGCATCCGCTTCTATGAGCTGCCGATCACGCCGATCAAAATACTTAAGGCACTGAGGGAGAGGGAGGGAGGATAGAATGTATATCAACAAGTTAAACACCCATATAATACCATTCAAATTCGAGTATCACGCTCCGAAAAGCGTGGAGGAGGCTGTTGAGCTACTGTCACGTTATGGAGAGGAGGCAAGCATACTTGCAGGGGGTACCGACCTCCTCGTAAAGATGAAGCAGAGGGTGATCGAACCAAAACATATCATCGACATAAAGAGGATTAAGGATTTAACGGGGATAAGGGAGGAAGAGGATGGAATACATATAGGTGCGGCAACGAAGCTTAGAACCCTTGAAAGATCCAAGTTGATCGAGGAGAAGCTACCAGTTCTACACGAGGCAGTTATAACCATGGGGTCAGTTCAGATCAGGAATATGGCCACAATAGGGGGAAACCTATGTAATGCAAGCCCAAGCGCCGACGCCGCAACCCCACTGCTCGCCCTGAACGCAGAGGCTAAAATCGTAGGCTCAGAAGGGGAGAGAATAATCCCCTTAGAGGAGTTCTTCATCGGTCCAGGGAAGACGGCTCTCAAGCCGGATGAGATGCTGGCCGAGGTGATATCCCCATACCTCCCAGAGAATGCTGGGACATCATTCATGAAGATAGGTTGGACGGACTTCGACATCGCCACCGTAAACTTGGCGGTGATTTTAAAGCTGGAGGGCGAGGTAGTAGACGAATGTAGAATCGCCCTTGGGGGGTGTGCACCAACCCCTATAAGGGTACATAAGGCCGAGGAGTTCCTAAGGGGAAAGAAACTTACAGATGAGGTGTTGGAGGAGGCGGCGAACATCGTTTCGGGGCATGTGAGACCTCGAGCCCGCTGGAGGAGGGCTCCACCAGAGTATAGGAGGGCTGTCTCAAGGGCGCTGACCATCGATGCATTGACGATCGCTAGGAAGAGGATTGAGGGGCTGGAGGTGAATCGAGGTGAGGATTAGATTTAAGCTTAATGGGAGGGAGGTTGAGGCAGAGGTAGAGCCGAACACTCTCCTCCTCAATCTGCTGAGGGAGCAATTCCACCTAACTGGAGCGAAATATGGATGTGGAATAGGTGAATGTGGGGCGTGCACGGTTCTCCTCGACGGTGAACCCATCCTATCCTGCCTCACCCTAGCCGTGGAGGTCGATGGAAGGGAGGTAACAACCATAGAGGGCCTAGCCGGAGACGGGGAGCTCCATCCACTTCAGAGGGCCTTCCTGGAGGAGGGAGCCGTCCAATGCGGCTTCTGCACTCCAGGGATGATACTCACAGCTAAGGCCCTACTCGAAGAGAATCCAAATCCATCGGAGGATGAGATCAGGGAGTATCTGAAGGGCAATCTATGTCGATGCACAGGGTATGTGAACATAGTTAAGGCTGTTAAGAAGGCGGCTGAGGAGATGGCGGGATGAGGCTCTCCGCCGTCATCCTGGCGGCGGGGAAGTCTGAGCGTATGGGGAGGAATAAGCTCCTAATAGAGTTCGGGGGGCGCCCCCTTCTAACTTGGGTTCTTGAGGCCGTTGAGGCCTCAAGGGTGGAGGAAGCCCTCGTCGTCCTCGGCCATGAACCCCAGGAGCTAAGGCCAATCCTAAGGGAATACGACGTCGAGGAGGTCTATAATCCAGATTATGAGCTTGGCATGACCACATCCTTTCAAGCTGGGCTGCGTAGAGCCTCTGGGGATGCCGCCTTCCTAATCCTCGGCGACCAATTGGGTTTAAAGCCTGAACTCCTCGATGAGATGGCGAGGGTGATGGAGGGAGACCCTGAAGCCCTCCTCGTCAGCCCCATGTATCAGGGTCGGAGGGGGCATCCCGTCCTCTTCCATGAAACCCTCTTCCCCGAGATCCTAGCCCTTCCACCTGGCACCCCCATCAAGGTTGTCGTCGATCGATATGAGGATCATCATCGATATGTGGAGGGAGACCTCTGGTGCGTCTTCGACTTGGATACTCCTGAGGATGTTGAGAGGGCTAGACTCCTCTTCTCACCTTGATTATCTCCGCGATGATGCTGACGGCGATCTCCTCTGGGGTCTCAGCCCCGATCTCTATGCCTATCGGCCCCCTGATCCGCTTCAGCTCATCCTCCGTGAAGCCCTCCCCCCTCAGCTTCGCCTTATGCCTCTCAACCTTATGCCTGCTTCCAAGCAGCCCTATGTAGGCTGGATGTTTCCTCAGCATCACCCGTAGGGCTGGGATCTCATAGGGGGTTTCACCATGGACTATGGCCACGTAATCAGTCGGTCTAACCTCCAGTCGCTTAAGCTCCTCCTCGAAGGGGCCTGAATGTATCTCAGCGTAGGGAAATCGCTCCTCTGTGGCTGTTGGGGCGTCATCGACGACGACGACTTCGAAGCCCACCATATATGCGAGGTCTGCGAGGGGTTTAGCTATGTGTCCCGACCCTATGATGATGAGCCTTGGATCGGGCTGTATGACGTCGATGAAGACTTCAACCTCCCCTCCACACTCCGATTTTAGCGGCCTCATCCCCCCTCTGGGTTCTATGCCGAGGGCGAAGGATATGCTTCGGGGTCTTCCCTCCCTCATCGCCTTTAGGGCCTCTTCGATGATGATCCTCTCCATCTCGCTTCCACCTATAGTTCCCATGGCGTTTCCCCCCTCGTCGACCAGCATTTTGGCTCCAACCTCCCTTGGGCCATACCCCCTCTTGGAGATGAGAATACAGAGGGCCGCCTTTCCCCCCGTCTTCAGAATTCGGTTTAGCTCCTCGAAGAGCTTGCTAGTCTTCACCCCTCAACCTCTCCGCCGCGTCGAGTATGGCCTTAACTATGTTCACATACCCTGTGCATCGACATAGGTTTCCGGCGATGGCTCTCCTCACCTCCCCCTCCGAGGGCTTCGGGTTTCTGCTCAGCAGCGAGTAGGCTGAGATGAGCATTCCAGGGGTGCAGAAGCCGCATTGTATGGCTCCATCCTCGACGAAGGCCTCTATCAGCTCCCTCATAATGGGCTTATCCCTCAATCCCTCCAGGGTTTCGACGCTTCTCCCCTCCACGAGGGGGGCGAGCAGCAGACAGGAGTTCACGGGTCTTCCATCCAATAGAACGGTGCAGGCTCCACACTCGCCGACGTTGCATCCCCTCTTAACGCTCTTAACCCCCAGCTTCTCCCTTAAAAGGTCGAGTAGGGTCTCGTTATGCTCAGCTTCGCATTCGATCCACTCCCCATTCAGTTTAAATCTCAGCATCATGTCGCACACCTCCTCCAGGCTTTCAATAAGGCTCTACGGCTGAGAACTCTCGACATCTCCCTCCTATACCACGCTGAGGCCCTGACATCGTCGATGGGTCTAACCAGCCTGCCGCAGAGGGCTGAAACCTCCTCGATAAGCTCCTCGCTCAGCTCCTTACCCATCAGCCTCTCCTCAGCCTCCCCCATCCTTAGAGGCCTATCCGCCACGGCTCCCAGGGCGAGTCTCGCCACCCTACAGGTCTCGTCCTCCACCTCGATGTAGGCCGCCGCATTTACCAGGGCCAGGGTTACAGCCCTCCTACGTCCAATCTTCTCGAAGGCCGATCCAGCGCCCTGAGGCGGAGTCTTAAATCTCACCTCGGTTAGGAGTTCATCCTCGGCTAGGCTGTTCACCTTAGGCCCTGCGAAGACCTCTCCGATGGGGATCCATCTCCTCTCGTCTAGCGACCTGATCTCAGCCTCAGCCTCTAAGGCGAGGAGAGGCGGCCCGAGATCGGCTGCTGGAGATGCGTTACAGAGGTTGCCGCCTATGGTGCCTCTATTCCTTATCTGGGGGCTTCCCATGGAGGCGGCTGCCTCCCAGAGCGCCGGAGCCTTCGAGGCTATGAGTTCTGATGCCACTAGGTCGCTGAGGGTTGTGGTCGCCCCGATTCTGATGTAGCCCTCCTCCTCCCTGATGAAGTTCAGCTCTCCTATATGGCTGAGGTCTATGAGATGCTTGACATCGACCTCCACCTCCCTCATCAGCGGTATCAGATCGGTTCCACCGGCTATCGGCTTAGCCTTCTCCAGAGTCGCTAGGAGTTCCAACGCCTTCTCAAGGCTTTCGGGTCTGTGAACCCTGAATCTCGGCAGAGGCCTCATGGCTTCTCCCCCCTAAGCGCCCTGTAGAGTCTCTCAGCCGTTATTGGAAGCGTCCTAAATCTTATGCCCGTGGCGTGGTAGACGGCGTTGGCTATGGCTGAGACTATGGAGATGATCGCCGGCTCCCCAACGCCTTTAGCTCCGAAGGCTGAGTGTCTATAGGGCTTCTCAACGATGATTACGTCTGAGACCCTCGGCATATCCATGGATGAGGGGATTACATAATCCTTGAAGTTCGGATTCAGAACCCGCCCCTCCTCCACGATGAGGTTCTCCGTCAATGCGAAGCCTAGGCCCTGGGCTATGGCGCCGTGGATCTGCCCCTCGATCAACAGCGGATCTATGGCTCTGCCCACATCCATCGAGGGCCAGACCTCGACGACTTTAACCTCCCCCGTCTCTGGGTTGACCTCCACCTCTGCGACGGTGGCTGCGAAGGTGTAGACGGGATAGGCCACTCCAAGCCCCGTCTCTGGGTCGAAGTATCTTCGGGGTGGAGCATAGAATCCATAGGCCGCCGGCGACACTCCCCGAATATACATCTCCCTCGCCAGCTCCCTGAAGCTGACGCTGTTCTCCGGTCTACGCCTGTCATAGGCCCTTCCATCCTTAAGCTCCACATCCCCCTCGTCGCAGCCCAGCATCTCCGAGGCCACCTTAACCATACGGCCCCTCAACCTCAACGCCGCATCGGCGGCCGCTGAGCCTCCGAGCATGAGGCCCCTGCTCCCATGGGTTGGCCTCGCGTTAGGCGTCGAATCGGTGTCTGGCCCCTCAACCCTTATGGATTCGAGGGGGGCGCCGAGTATCTCGGCGACGATCTTCGCATGGCCAAACTGTGATCCCTGCCCGAGTTCGCAGATGCCGGTTCTATAGGTGAAGGTTCCATCCTCGTTGAGGATGAGGGAGGCGGCCGACCAGTCTGGGGCGCCTCTGCTGGTGCTTATTCCATGATGGGCGCAGGCCACCCCCAACCCCCTCAGCTTCCCTTCAATCCTCTTCACCTCTCCTCGTCTATTCCACCAATCTGAGGCCTCCGCCACCCCTCTGAGACACTCCTCTATGCCGACGGAGTGATCTAGAAGCTGATTCGTTGTAGTCCTGGAGCCTGGCCTCAGGACGTTCCTCAGCCTGAACTCCAGGGGGTCGAGGCCCAGCTTCTCGGCTAGCATATCCATCTGAGACTCAACGGCGAAGTGCATCGCCACATCGCCGAATCCCCTGAAGCTCCCTCCAAAGACCTTATTCGTGTAGACAGCCCTCCCATCGACGTGAACCGCCTCAACCTCGTAGGGGCCTGCGGCGTGCGCCGTCATCCTCCAGAGCCAGAAGGGCGCCCTATTGGCGTAGGCTCCACAGTCGACGGTGATGTCGACCTCGGCAGCCGTCATCCTCCCCTCCGCGTCGGCTCCAGACCTATACCTGATCCTAGCTGGATAACGCTTGACCGAGTAGGCCGCCGACTCATCTCGATCGAGGATGAGGGCCGCTGGCCTCCCCAGTTTCACCGCTGCGAGGGCTGCCTTGGCGCAGACCAGCGGCCCCATGTCGTCTTTCCCCCCGAAGGCGCCTCCGGTCAGGGCCTGGATGACCCTCACCTGGTTTAGGTTCCAGCCGAGGATCCCAGCCACCTTCTCCCTCACGAGGAAGGGGCTCTGCATCGTCCCGATGACCGTCACCTTATCGTGGCCCTCGGGTATGGCGTAGGCAGCCTCGGGTTCGATGTACATATGCTCCTGATAGGGGGTTTCATAGGTGTCCTCGACTATGGCCTCGGCCTTTGAGAATCCCTCCTCTATGTCTCCCTTCCTCACCCTAGTGGTGACGGCGATGTTGTCTTCGCCGCCGTGGATCCTCGGCGCATCCTCGCTCAGGGCCTCATCTATGGTGTAGACCGCCTGTAGCTCCTCATAGTCGATCTCCACGGCCTCAACGCCCTTGAAGGCTGCCTCCTCGTTCTCGGCGCAGACCAATGCTATTGGGTCGCCGACGTAGTGAACCTTAACATCGTTGAGAAACGGCTGATCTGGTAGCGCATACCCGATCTGGTTCTCGCCTGGTATGTCTCCCGCCGTGAGGACTGCGACGACACCTGGAATCTTCAAGGCCTCATCGATGTTGATGCCTTTGATGAGGGCGTGGGGGAGGCTGCTCCTGACAACCTTGACCACGAGGGCGTCCCTCTCAACGTAGTCTGCCGTGAACTTCGCCCTCCCAAGAGCCTTATCGAGGGCGTCGAAGCGTCTTACACCCCTTCCGATGACTATGAACTCCCCCCTCTCGGCAAGCTCCTCTAAAATCTCCTCAGCCTCCATCCTCCGTGATAGTGGGTTTCTCTCTATTTATCCTTTCACGCCTCGGGGATCACCTCTATGTCGCCATCCTTGAAGATGAGGATTTTCAATGGCTTTATGGTTTTGACGCCCCTGACGCAGCTTCCGGCTTTGAATCTTATCTCGTCGTATATCCTGGTGAAGTTGGCCCTCAGCTTAACACCCGCCTCATCGGCGGCGTCGATGACCATTCTGGGGATGTCGACGAGATGTGTCTCGGGTGGAACCTCAACCGAGGAGGCGGCCACCAGCTCCCTATAGGCCTTCAAGGTCTCCTCAGCCAGCCTCAGATTCCTCTTAGCCCTCCGCTCTATTATGGAGATATTCTGCCTCGTCGTCCCAAGCCTCCTCGCCACCTCCTCCTGCGACAGGCCCTGAAGTCTAAGCCTCAAAACCTTGAGCTGACTCTCCGTCAGCAATCCGATCCTACGTCTAACCATCGTCGTGATCTACGCTTAGATATGTAAAACGATGTCGGTTTCCTGATGAAATCATATATGTTTGCAATATTCCCATAAATTTATAAAATGTAAACTAAATGTGTTCACAATCGAGGCATCTATATGAGGCGTGACTCCAGGGCCATCGCCCTCCTCGCGGTCTTGACGGCCCTACCAACAGCCCTTGGATACGTCCTAGGCCCATTAACTCACAGTCTCAACGCCATCTTAAGCCTCATTCCCTTCAATCCCGTTAGATTCTACTTAGGCTTCATGCCCCTCCTCATCTCGACTGTGCTGGCTAGGGCCTACCTCGGCAGGGGTGGAGCCATAGTTGAGGGGCTTCTACTCGCGATTACAGGCGTCCTCCTCCATCCAACTAAGCCGATCCCGATAATCCTATCGAAGGACATCCTCCTAGGCCTCGGCGTCGAGTTCTCACTCATCAGATCAAGCGATCTGAGGCTTATCCCCCTCCTCTCATCCAGCCTCCTAGGAGGATTAGGCCACTGCCTCCCATTCCTCCTCTTCACCTATCTTCGCCTAGGGTTTTTCTCCTCCTCCCTCTGGTTCGTCCCGAATATGCTTCTATCAGCCCTAATCGGAGGATATATCACGTATCTGATCCTGAGGAGGCTTCCAGCGGAGTCTTCCCTAAGAGCATAGGGCGAGAAACCTTAGAATCCCATCAACTTCATGGGGTCTATGCATCAAAACCCTCTCAGCCCTTCCCCCTAGGAGCTTTAAAACCCTCTCCATCAGCTCTCCCCTACAGGTGTATATGGCTGCTCCCCCCCTCTTAAGCTCCTCAGCCACAGCCATAGCACCCCTATACAGCCCCCTCCTCATGGCTTCAACCCTCCCGAACTCATCGATGAATACGACGGCTCCCCCACACATCTCTCCAGCCGCCTCCTCCAGGATTTCATTCCCCCATCTGAAGGCTTCCGGCGAGAAGATGTAGTGGAGGCTCCCACAGCTGAGCCAGCCTCCCCCAGCCCTCTCGGGGACTCTGCATAGGGGGCGTCTCTCCATCGTTGAGGTGTTCAGTAGATCATAGCCGATGAGTTTCCCCTCCTCATAGACTCTCGGCGAGATGAGGCCTAGGACTTTAAGACCCTGATCTCTGATCTCCTTGGCTAATCTGAGGCAGGTGGTGGTCTTCCCGCTTCCTATTGGGCCATATATTATGATGGCCCTCCCCCCTGGGCTGTCTCCCCTATCCATCTTTAATATGAGAGCGGGGTAGAGGTATAGCTGTGATGGAGGCCCTTAAGGGGCTGTCGCTGGAGGGGAATCTCCGAGTCCTCGCCCTCCAGACGATTCTCTCCCAGCTTGGCTTCGGCATGTTCTACGTCGTCTGGCAGCCCTATCTATTGTCGATGGGTATCCATCATCGAGTTGGGTTTGGCTCAGACCGTGATAAATCTCAGCTCCGCGGCTGGCTCCCTCCTCTGGGGCCTCCTCTCCGATGAGTTTGGGCGTAAATCCATCGTTGAGGCCTCATATCTATGCCGAGTTCTCTCCATGTTAGCCCTCCTCTCCTCCCATAATCCCCTATTCCTCTACCTCTTCGCCTTCCTCCTAGGATTCTCAGCCTACTATATGCAGGGGAATCCCGCTAGGAGCGCCTTGATCTCCGAGTCCGTGGAGAGGGGGCGAAGGGCGATGGCCATCAGCATCCTCCTATCCATCTCCCTCGCCACCTCAACGGTGGCCGCCTCAGCTGGAGGCTATATAGCCCTCAGAATCGGCTATCACATCATCTTCCATCTCTGCATCCTCTGCGACCTCCTCAGCATCCTCCTCATCTCCCTCTTCGTGGAGGAGACCCTGAGAGCTGAGCGGCGGGATGGACGTTGGATCAGCCGCCTAGGCGGCCGCCTTAAACCCCTCGGGGAGTTGACGCCGCTATACCTCATCGTCACCCTACAGGGGTTAGGCTACACAGCCGGTTATTCACTCCTCTACGGCCTCCTCGTCGATCACTATGGCTTCACAACCCTTCAGCTAGGCATGTTATCAACGGCCTTCAACATCGCCTGGGCCCTCTCATCGATTCCCATGGGGCATCTCTCAGATCGTCTAGGACGTAAGCCGCTTCTCCTCTCCTCCTGGGCGGCAGCCCTCACAACGGCTTTTGGCTTCATATACTCCAGGGGGTTCTGGGGCTTCCTCCTCTTCGAGATCGTCTCCGGCTTCGACCCCTCCATGTGGACGCCCGCATGGATCGCCTATATATCCGAGAAGACTAGTTCAGACACCCTCTCCTCAGCCCTTGGGAGCCTCACATCCTACTTCAGGATGGCTGGAATACCCGCCCCCTACATCGCATCGCTGCTATACTCCAACTATGGCTTCAAGGCGCCGCTGATTCTCCACGCTATCCTATTGACGCTCACCCTGCCCCTACTGCTCAGCCTAGAGGAGCCGCCGCGTAATCCTCCCAAAACCTAGTTATTATCTAAAAATTTTGAGACATTTTAACAGTGAAGACGCAAATCAACCCCACCTCAACCCAATTCAAATCTAAATAATGCCTCAGCCATGTAACACAATCATAATATACTTCCAAAGCACCCATAATGAATTGCCCAAGCAGGGGAGCACGCCGAGAATACATGCATCGAGGCGATGAGTCCATCGGTCGAAACGGCTGAAGACCGGTGGGCGCCAAAGACATCGCCCCGATGGGCCGGACATGTATTCAAGGCTTAGACCCTGCTTGGGCATTCTTCATTTTGGAGACCCTCCATCATCAAGCGTCCTCATACTCCCTTGGTAGATATCTCACCATGCCCAGTCCCGCCGTTCTCCCGCTGTGGGGTGCCCTTAACCACTAAGAAGCTTAGGGCCTCTCAATTCTCTCTATGAGATTCGATAGACGACGACTCACCTAGAGAACTGAAAGGAGGAAAGCTGAGTTCAGCAGGCATCTCATGGCTGAAATTTGAAAATTGAAAGTATAACAACGTTATAATTTTTTCAACATGTTAATGGAACCATTAACGATATCAGCTTCAGTCCAAACCATTCACAACATAGACTAACCCACAAAACGAAGATGAAAACTCCCCTCTAAAAGCCCATAGAGAGCATAGATGGTGGGGTCGGCCGGATTTGAACCGGCGACCACGTGGGCCCGAGCCACGCATCCCACCTAGCTGGACCACGACCCCAGCAGCGTCTAAAACTCTAAAGGCCTCCCTTAAATTTCTTAATCCTTAATCTCCTCTCCGATCGTTAGGTTTAGGACTATCTCAGCTATGTCGCTCCCATATTCCGCCGTTCGCCTTATGCTCTCTATGATGAGTCTGAGGGCGGGGACATCCTCTGTGGGGGCATGCTTTATGACCTTTTGAACCACCCCCGCCTCCATTTGACGCGTCTCCTCCGCCTTCTCGAAGACCCCATCGGCTGAGGCGTAATCCCCTTTGAAGAGGGCCTCTATGGCTTCCTCGAAGACCCTGAGCGCTGAGTCGCTCATAGCCTTTATCTCCCCCAGAAGCTCCCTGCTGAGATTCATGG
This sequence comes from Candidatus Bathyarchaeota archaeon, assembly GCA_029259285.1. Taxonomy (GTDB): domain Archaea; phylum Thermoproteota; class Bathyarchaeia; order TCS64; family B23; genus B23. Next base: position 26,786 of record JAPDJB010000010.1, read on the forward strand.
GGGTCATCGTGAGGCTATTCTGGGCGATGTTAGCCGCGTGATCAGCCATCCTCTCTATGGACTTCGTGATCAGCCTATAGCCTAGACACTCCCTAGGCGAGGAGAGTCCAATCTCCCTCAGAACCCTCCCATCCGAGACAGCCATCTTCAACAGCCTTATGATGTAGAGGCCGAAGCGATCCACCTCATCATCCATCTCTATCACCTCCCTAGCCAGCTCTGGGTCATCATTCATCAACGCCGCAATGGCATCCCTATGCATCGAGGCCGCTATGACACTCATCCTCCTGAGGGCATCCTTCACCGAGAGCTCCCCATGGCCGACTAGAACCTGCAGCGTCAACTCCTGAGGCAGATCCGATAGAAGCTCGATTCCTAGAAGCTTCTTACGGATGAGGTCCTTGATGGCATATCTCTGCGTAGTGGCGATCCTCCTCTCAGGATTCCTCACCTGTATGACGTTATAGCCGACGAGGTAGGCTGAGACCACCCTCCTAACCAGGCTCTCAGGCGTCGTCTCCGATGAGATCTCTATGAGGATCTTCCTCTGACCCGCCTCCTCCTCCCTGAGGGGCTGGATGCAGAGGTTTTTCCCATCCCTATAGATGAGAACCCTGCTCCCCTTATCGAGGCCTAGATCCTCCACCCAGCGCTTCGGGAGGGAAACTATGTAGGTTGAACCCCCAGTCAGCTGTATTCTCCTTATCTCCTCCATCGATATAAAGAGCTAAATAGAGTCATAAAAGGCTATAGAGCTTTAAACCGCTGATGCCCTCAGCCGAATCTCCCCTCGATGTAGTTTCTGGTCAGCTCCTCCCTGGGATTCTCGAAGATCTCCTCCGTCGAAGCCATCTCCACCAATCGACCCATGTAGAGGAAGGCCGTGTAATCTGCGATCCTCTTAGCCTGCTGAAGGTTGTGGGTGACTATCACCAGTGTGAGGTCATTCTTAAGTCTGGTTAACAGGCTCTCGATCCTGCTGGTTGATATGGGGTCTAGGGATGAGCAGGGCTCGTCGAGTAGGAGGACATCTGGGCCTACGGCCAGTGCCCTCGCTATGCAGAGCCTCTGCTGCTGACCTATAGATAGGTTGAAGGCTGAGTCTCTGAGCCTCTCCTTAACCTCGCTCCATAGGCCAGCCCTCTCAAGGGCCTCCTCGACGGCCTCATCTAGGATGGCTCTATCATCTATGCCTCTAACCCTAAGGCCGTAGGCGACGTTATCGTAGATCGACATGGGTAGGGGGTTGGGCTTTTGGAAGACCATCCCCACACGGCGTCTAAGCTCCGCTGGATCCATGTCGCTGTGATAGATGTCTCTGCCGTCGAGGAGAACTCTCCCCTCAACCCTCGCCCCCTCGATGAGCTCCACCATCCTGTTGAGAGACTTCAATAGAGTCGTCTTCCCACATCCCGACGGCCCTATTATGGCTGTGATACGCCCCTCCGGTATCGCCAGCTTCACATCCTGTAGGACGTGGCTGTCGCCATACCAGACGTTTAGGGAGTTTGTTCGAATCTTGATCCTCACCACCTCTTCACACCCCTATATCTAAACCTCAGGATGAGGGCTGTCGAGTTCAGGGCTACAACCAGGAGGAAGAGAAGGAGGGAGAGGGCGAAGATAACCTCTAGGGGTGTGTCACCTGCCTTGGCGACGATGAGGATGTAGAGGTAGTAGGTGAGCGAGAGCACTGGATCAAGGGGAGACCTTGGAAGCCCCCTCATGGTGTAGAAGCAGGAGGTGAGGAGGATGGCCGCAGTCTCACCGGCTACCCTGCAGACTCCGAGGATGACTCCAGTGGCTATTCCAGGGGCGGCGGCGGGGAGGATGCATCTCGTTATCGTAGTCCACTTCGATGCTCCGAGGGCGAGGGAGGCCTCCCTGATGGACTTTGGAACCATCCTCAGGGCCTCTTGGCTGCTCCTCACGATTATGGGGAGCATCATACAGGCGAGGGTGAGCCATCCGGATAGGAGGGAGATGCCGAAGCCGAGGAGCTTTGAGAAGAGGGTGAAGCCGAAGAGGCCGTAGAGGATGGATGGAACCCCAGCGAGGTTCTCCACAGCCCTCTCCACCAACTCCGTGAACCAACTCCTCGGGGCATACTCGACGAGATATACGGCGGCCAGAACCCCGAGTGGTGCGGCGATGGCCGTCGCACCCGAGAATAGGAGGAGGGTTCCGATGACAGCCTCATAGACTCCTCCCCTCAGGATGCTGCTGGAGACGAATCTCCAGCTCAGACCTACTAGGCCATGATAGGTTATGAGTGATGTGAGGGCTATGATGGCCGCTAGGGGTATGAGGGATAAAGCCGATGTGACGTAAGGTGTGAGCCGCTCAATCCCCCTCAAATCCTCACCTCCCCCCTTGGAGCCTTCCTGATGAGGAGCCTAGCGGTATTGTTGACGAGGGCTGAGATGCATAGGAGAATGAGGGCTAGGGTGTAGAGGGCATGGTAGTGGAGGCCTCTGAACTCGGCCTCCCCCATCCCGATGGCGATGGCCGCCGTCATGGGATAGACCGGCGATAGGAGGCTCCAGGGTGGGTTCGGTATTGCGGCGACGCATCCCGAGGCCATCAGGACGGCTATAGTCTCCCCTATAGCCCTTCCGAAGGCGAGGAGGATCGAGGCGAATATCCCAAGCCTCGCAGCCGGTAGGACAACCCTCCAAAGGGTCTGCCATCGATCAGCCCCCAAGGCCAGGGAGGCCTCCCTATAGGCCATGGGAACCGATGAGATCGCCTCACTTGAGATGCTTATGATCGTCGGCAGAGTCATTATCGAGAGGATAAGAGATGCGGTTAGGGCTGTCCTGCCGAGGGGGAGATGGAAGACCGCTGCGATCCAGGGGGCGAGGAAGAAGTATGCGATGAAACCATAGATTATGGAGGGGATGGCGGCGAGGGTTTCAACAGCAGCCTCCATCACCTCCCCAATCCCTCGAGGCGCCACCTCCGATATGAAGATGGCCGAGGCGACTCCGATGGGGGTCGAGATGGCGAGGGCTCCAGCGGTCACTATGAGGGAGCCGTAGAGGAGGGGGAGAAGCCCATAGCGGTTGTATTCGGGCTGCCACCTCGCCCCAAGGAGGTATTGAGGCCTCAGGAGCATCCAAGCCCCCTCATGGATTGTGAAGACGAGGATTGAAGCGAAGATCAGGATTGAGGTGAGGGCTGAGGCGAGCGTCAGGGCTTCACCCCCCTCCCTCACCTTCAAGAGGCGTTGGAAAAAGCTGGGCATGGCGGCTACCCCAGGCTGATGAAGCCCTCCTCCTCGACGATCTCCTGCCCCTCGGGGCTGAGGATGAAATCTATGAACTCCTCGATGAGGCTTCCAGGCTTCGGCTCCCCATCGGTCACGAGATATAGATATCTCATGATCGGATAGACTCCAGCCCTCACATTTCCCTCCGTCGGCTCATAGTGGGGCTTACCCTCAGCCTCGGCGAGTGGGAGGGGGACGACATCGGATGTGATGAACCCCATCCCTATATAGCCTATCGAGTATGGGGTCTTCGCAACGGCATCTCTCATCGCAGGATTTCCATGCTGGACGCTTGCGTCAGCCCTCACCTCAAATCCGAAGGGCTTAAGGCAGGCCTCCTCGAAGGTCTCACGGGTTCCGGAGCCTGGCTCCCTGGTGAAGACGACGATCTCCATGTGGGGTAGCCGTCCATCAACCTCATCCCAGTATCTGAGCTCCCCAGAGAAGATTCGGCCAACCATCTCCAGGGTCAGCTTTAAAGGTTCCCCGCCGAGGGACTCCACGACGCTTGGGTGGACGACGACGGCGACGGCGTCGAGGGCGATCTCATGAAGCGTCAGCTCCACACCCCTCTCCTCAGCCCTCTTGATCTCCTCCTCCTTTGGAGGCCTTGAGGCCATGGCGATGTCGCATACTCCGTCGATGAGGTTTGCATATCCGACTCCGCTTCCACCCCCTGAGACCCTCACCTCGACCCGTGGATTCTCCTCCATGTAGACCCTGGCGCAGTGCTCCACGATGGGTAGAACCGTCGTCGAGCCCATGATTACAAGTTTGCCACCCCTCTCACCCCATAGGAATCTGTAGCAGGAGCCTAGGAGGATTCCTAGAACTATGATCGCTCCAACTATAGCGATTACGGACTTCCTCATCGATTGAGGGGAAATATATGGTGGCTTAAATATTTTATCGCATTTTTATATAGAGATTATTGAGATTATATAGTTACTCCGGCCTCCACACGCCTATGTATATCCCCCTCCCATCGAGGATTGGGTGCTGAGCTCCTAGACAGCTTAGGCAGTAGGGCTTCCCATCCCTCAAACCTGCTCGGCTCTCCATCACAAGCTCGCCGCATCCATGGCATCGGTGAGATGCGTAGATTGGGGCATAATCCGGCGCCTCGATGTGCATTCTCCTGATGATGAACATCTTTGAGGCGGGTCTATGAAGCAGATCGAAGGCCTCCTCCTCCATCAACTCCATGAATCTAGCCCTCTCCTCATCTGACACCCTCTCCCTCTCAGCTACGATTCTCCTCCATAGCTCTCTAAGCTCAGGTCTCTCAGCTCTACGGGACTCCTCGAACTCTGGGTTCAGGGCCAGCCTGACAGCCTCACCGCTCCTCCTGGCGAGGGTGAAGGCGGTCTTCCCGAGGTCGAGGTATATGAGGGCGTTGTTTCCAAATGTGCATCCTGTTACGGCCTGGATGCCGTCGCTGAAGCAGTTATTCGTCTCAACTATCGCTAAAACCTCCTCCATTCCAACACTTCTAACCCCAAGCATCCTCACAGCGGTGTATCCGGCGACAACCCCGTAGGCTAGATATGGACAGTAGTGGCCGTGGAGTTCACCAGCCCTCCTAAGAAGACCCTCAAGGTCTCCAGCCTCTATTAGATGCTCTATCTCAGCCCTCGGAGACCTCCACCTCATCACGGAATATTACCACATGAAACATTTTTAATACTAATCTCCGAGGCGTGGAGACGAAAGTTGTTTAAGGATTGGGAGGGTAGGGAGGCGGGATGGAGCTTAGACGCTTCAAGGCTAGGGATGGAAGGGAGGTCATCCTCAGAACCCCAAGGTGGAGCGACCTCGACGACATGCTGGATTTCATAAACTCCCTCGTTGAGGAGGGGGCTGACATCAACATCTGCCAACCCTACACGAGGGAGGAGGAGGCGGAGTGGCTTGCAAACCTCCTGGCATCGATGGAGAAGGGGGAGAGGATATCGGTGGTGGCGGAGGTTGAGGGCCATGTTATAGGCCACGTCGAGATACGGATAGGGAGATGCTACGAAAGCCACACAGGGGTGTTAGGCATAGCGGTGAAGAGGGGCTATAGGGATAGGGGTATAGGAACAGAGTTGATGAGGATGGCTGAGGAGTTGGCCAGGGAGAGGGGGCTAGGGATAATAACCCTCGCCGTCTTCTCCACCAACAGCAGGGCCATCCACGTCTATGAGAAGCTGGGATACAGGGTTGTAGGCCGAGTTGAGAGGGGCATCTATAAGGATGGACGCTACATAGACAAACTCCTCATGGCTAAGGAGGTCGAGGAGACGTCTTGAGACCTATGATTCGATGAGGTCTCATCCGAATCTTAAAATCGGCTTTCATCAACCTCTATATCGGGGTTTAGATGGGTGGGGTTTCAAGGGTGAGCATATCGCTGCCTCCGAAGATGCTGGAGGAGTTCGATAGGGTGATAGAGCGGTTGGGTTTGACGAGGTCTAAGGCAGTTCAGGTTGCTATGCGGGACTTCCTAACGGAGCATCGATGGGAGACGGCTGAGGGATCAGTGGCCGGAGCCATAACGCTGCTCTACGACCATAAGACCCGAGGCGTAGAGGAGGAGGTGACCGACATACAGCATGAGTTTAGGGATGTAATCAGCTCCACGACGCATGTCCACCTCGATGAGAGGAACTGCCTAGAGATCATCGCCGTCCGAGGCGATGTGGCCCGAATCAGGGAGCTCTATCGGAGATTGATGGCTCAGAGGGTTAAGCAGCTTAAGATCAGCATACTTGAGACGCAATTTTAATTAGAGTGCTGAACCTATCAGAAGGCTGGGCTCTGGGGGTGTATCATCCGGACTGGATTTAGGCCTTGAGGATTCCACCGGCATCCCCAGCCCAGAGGCTAAAAAGGGGATTCTACGAGGTGAAGTTGGATGAGTGGGGAGGAGATGATCGTCACCCCCTGGAAGGTTTCGGGGGAGATAAACTATGAACGCCTCATGGAGCAGTTCGGGACTAAGCCGATAACAGAGGAGCTCCTAAGGAGGATGGAGAGGATCGCCGGCCAACTACATCTACAGCTTAGGAGGGGAATCTTCTTCTCCCATAGGGACTTCGACTGGTGGCTCAACATGTATGAAGATGGACAGCCTGTTGGCCTCTACACCGGTCGAGGCCCTTCTGGACCTTGCCATCTTGGGCATCTACTCCCCTGGTTCTTCACTAAGCATCTCCAGGATATCTTCGATGCCCATCTATACTTCCAGATGACGGATGATGAGAAGTATCTCATACATCCAGAGCTGACCCTCGATGACACCGTTGGCTACACCTATGAGAATGCATTAGACCTCATAGCAATAGGCTTCGATCCAGAGAAGACGCATATAATCTCAAACGTAAACCACATCCATAGGCTGTATAGGTTGGCGCTTCAGGTGGCTAAGCACGTCACCTACTCGACGGTTAAAGCCATCTTCGGCTTCACAGACAGCGACAACATCGGCATCATCTGGTTCCCAGCTCTGCAGGCTGTTCCCTGCTTCATACAATCCGTCATCGAGGATCGAAACGTCGCCGTGTTGATACCCGCAGCCATAGATCAAGACCCCTACTGGAGGATGACTAGGGACATCGCCGAGAAGCTGGGGTTCTACAAGCCGGCTCAGATACATGCGAAATTCCTACCAGGCCTCGGCAGAGGCGGAAAGATGTCCGCCTCCATGCCTGAGACAGCCATCTTCACCATCGACCCCCCAGAGATGGCAGCGAAGAAGATCATGAACGCCTACACGGGGGGCAGAGCCACAGCCGAGGAGCAGCGCCGACTCGGGGGAGACCCATCAATATGCACCGTCTACGCATACTATTATTACCTCTTCGAGGAAGATGACAAAAGGCTGAGGGAATTGGAGCACCGCTGCAGATCGGGGGATCTCCTCTGCGGAGAATGTAAGGCTGAGTTAGCCGAGAGGGTTAAACACTTCCTAAAGGATTTTCAACGACGAAGGGAACGTGCGAGGAACCAATTAGATAAATTCTTTTTAGAGTAACTACCTAGAATTAATTGGGATGAATAGTATTAAAGAATATTATCCTACTTATCCGTTATCATTAAGAACTCCTCCTAAAAGTAAAACACGGCTTGGTACTAGAAATATTTATGTTGATGTACCCTGGCAGGCTTATGATTTTTTAATTTCAACTCTTTTTAAAGGAAGACATTCCGAATTGAAAAAGGAAGAAGTAAGGGATAGCTGGAATAAGTACGTACTAAAGTATAAGAATGATCTTACTTTTCAAAATAAACCAATTATTTCTGTATACCTTACTTCATCGCCATTTTCAATAAGAAAATTTTTAATACTTAAAGTTAATTGGAATCCCTTCATTAAATATTTGGAGGATAAAGCTAAAAGTTTAATAAAGTTAGTTATGATGGAAGGAAATAATATAATGATGGTATATCAGGATATTTGGTTCAATTTCTTGAAAATAATAAAGGAAATAAGAAGTAAATTTGAGCCATATATATTGGAGAATACATTTGAAAGTTTTAAGAAATTAATAACTATAACGGGAGATTATCCACAAATTGAAGAAACATTAATAGATCTTGAAGAATTGATAGATACAATTGAACGATCATTTGAAAAATATAGATATGTTCAGCTTTATACAATAAAATTTAAAATGAATGTAAGAAATATACATAATTTAATAGAAGAATTAAATATAGTTGCAATTTATTTTGTTTTAAGAAATTTACTTGAAGACTTCATCAGATTTTTTATATATTTGGATTTTGGTAATAGAATCGTTAAAAATCCAGATTTAGTATTATCGTCTATGTTTATTTACGATTATCAGGCACCTTTAAGTATTTCACTTAAAAAATTTAGAATTTATTCCTTAAAAGAATTCAAGAGAGAATTCCATAAAAAATTTCTAAGAGCGGTAGATGAAATCTTAAGTAAGAATAATGAAGTAATTTCTGTATTTGATATAACCGACAAGCTAATAAATATTAAAATGAGAGTATTAGGAATAAAAAAAAGGATCTTCTGAAAGACTTTTGTAACGAATATAAATTAGATGATAAATATTTAGTTAATTTATATACTGCTTGCAGCAATATAATTCATAATCAATCTCCCTTACCATTTTTATCACCACTTGAAATGATGTTTTTCAAATATTTTCTTAAGATGTTTGTAGAGACATTAAAAACTTTAACTATGAAATTTATAAATCTATACAGCAAAAGAGAATAAAATAAATCTCTTATCGAGAGGTGAAAAGATATGATGGGTTGCATCTTCTGCCGTATCATACGTCGGGAGGCTCCGGCTCACATCGTCTATGAGGATGAGCATACGCTTGCCTTCCTCGACATCAACCCCTGCTCCCCAGGTCATACGCTGATCATACCGAAGCTCCACGCCCAACGTCTGGAGGATCTCCCTGAAGAGGAGGCCATAGCTCTCTTTAGGACGCTTCACCGCCTCATAGAGCCGATACAACGGGCTGTGGGGGCTGATAGCACGACGATAGGCATAAACAACGGCCCTGAGAGTGGTCAGGAGGTGCCTCACATCCATATCCATGTCATACCCAGGTTCAGGGGTGACGGCGGAGGCATAATCCAGGGCGTCGCAAGGCTGTGGAGGAGGCCGACCAGGGGGGAGATGGAGAGGATAGCGAGGAGGATAAGAAATCTCGTGGGGACTTAACTTATTCATGTAAGCTCTTAAAGCCCAGTCTCGAAGTTCTTCTAGGGGTTGGGATGAGGCGTAAGGTGTTTAGGGGTATGGGTTGTAGGCAAGTCGGCCACAGCGGCCTCTGGGTCTCAGAGGTTGGCCTCGGCCTATGGAAGTGGGGTGACCCCTCCTACGATGGTTCAAAGGTTGGTGAGCATGAGGGCTTCAAGATTCTTGATCGAGCCTTAGAGTTTGGGGTCTTCTTCTGGGATACTGCTAACTCCTATAATTGGGGCTCTGGGAACTCTGAGAGGCTGATTGGACGCTATTTTGCCTCGAGGGGTCGCCGTGTCAGGGAGCAGGTGGTTCTGGCGACGAAGATCGCTAATTCCGTTAGGGAGGAGCATGAGGAGAAGGCGGATTTCACGCCGAATCAGCGTGGGGCTTCGAGGCTGTATATACGCAGAGCCGTCGAGGGATGCCTCAGACGCCTCCAAACCGACTATATAGACCTCCTCTATGTCCACTATCCCGTCCTCGATGAGCAGGGTGAGTATGAGACTCCCTTAGAGGAGACCTGGGGAACCCTCGACGACCTCATCTCCGACGGCGTGGTCTACTATCTCGGCGTCTCAAATTACAACATCAGGCAGATAGAGGAGGCGAGGGAGGCGCTGAGGAAGGTTGCCAAGGATGCCTCCAGACGCATAGTGGCTGTTCAGAACCCCTACAACCTCTTGGAGAGGGATGGGGTATCGAAGGAGGAGGGCGTAGGCGAGGCTGAGTTTCTACGATATATCCGTGAGGCGGGTATAGGCCTAGTGCCCTACTTCCCCCTCGCAGCCGGCATGCTGACGGGGAAGTATAGAGAGGACAACGTCGAGAGGGTTGAGGGGCATATCATCGATGACAAGCTTCAGGACAGATACTTCACCGAGGCAAACTTCAGGGCTGTGGAGCTTCTTGAGGAGTTCGCTAAAAGGAAGGGCATAACGCTTCCGCAGTTGGCTATAGCCTGGCTCCTCAGCCATGAGGAGGTCTGCGGAGTCATCGCCGGAGTCACCAAGATGGAGCATCTTGAGGACAACGCCAAGGCGACGAGCATCGAATTGACGGAGGAAGACCTCAGGGAGATCGATGAACTGCTTGAGAGGGCTGGGGTTAGATGACAGGGATTTAAAAATCGATGGAGACTAACATCACGATGGCTGAGAAACCCAACTATGGCTCTCCGACCTGGCATGTGGTCTCCAACGCCATGTTGGGGTCTGCCCTCATCCTCGTGGGGGTCATCGCCGGAGTCCGCTATTCACCTCTCCTATATCTGCTGATCATCCCCTCCATCTACTTCCTATGGTCGGCTTATGGTTGGAGTAGGGGAGGCTACCTGGAGGAGAGGCTGCGCATCAGGGAGGAGTTTATCAGGGCCGTCGGAGTTGGAGACGGTGAACGAATCCTCGACGTTGGAACGGGGTCGGGCTTCCTCGCCATAGGCTTCGCAAAGGCGATGAGGGAGGGGGAGGTGGTCGGCATAGACATCTGGATGCCCATGGGAGGCGGAACAACCATGGAGAACGCCTTGAGGAACGCCGAGATCGAGGGTGTCTCAGACAGGGTGGAGTTCAGGAGAGCTGATGCGAGGGAGATACCATACCCAGACGGCCACTTCGATAGGGTTGTGGCCAGCTTCACAATCCACATCATAAGGGATTGGCCGAGGGCGCTGAGGGAGATGGTTAGGGTTCTCAAGCCAGGGGGAGTCCTCGCCCTCTTAGAGCCTGGAAGGGGATGGGCATCTGGATGGAAGGTTGAGAGGGTTGTGGAGCATCTCAAGGAACTCAGCCTGAAACAGGTGAAGCTCCAACCCCTCACGATCAATTTTCCAAAGCGGAGGACGGTCTACCTCATCAAAGGTGTGAAGACAGGGGGAAGGAATGAACACCCCTCCATAATGGAGCTGGCGGGGAGATTTGAGGGAGCCGTGGATTATACGGGGGAGGTTAAGGAGGAGGTGGAGAGACTCTTCCTCCAACGACATGAGGAGACAAAGTAGAGCAGCAGAGATTTAACGCTTAGAATCCATATCACCGTGGTGGAAGCCTTGGAGATATATGAGATTCTCAGAGACCTAATGGAGGCTCCAGCCGTCACGGGCTTCGAGGATCAGCGTCGCCAGAGAATAATCGAGTATTATAAGCGGTTCTGCGACTCCGTCTCGGTTGATGTCATCGGAAACGTCATCGGAACCCTCGGCGAAGGCGATAGGGCCGTGATGATCGCAGGCCACTACGACCAGATAGGGTTCATGGTCCGCTACATCGATGATAAGGGCTACATCCACTTCTCACCCGTCGGAGGCTGGGATCAAAGGGTTGTCTACGGTATCAGGGTTAGGGTCTGGATCGGCGATGGATTGGATGACTATCTCATAGGCGTCGTTGGAGCCAAGCCTGCTCACCTGGCTGAGCCTAAGGAGAGGGAGAAGGTTGTTGGGTTTAAGGATATGCGCATAGACATCGGCGTTGGGAGCCGAGAGGAGGCTGAGAGGCTGGGGGTCAAGCCTGGATGCCCAATCACGCCGGATTCTACGCTGACAAGGCTGGGCAAAGGCGATGGAGACCTATTGGTCGGCCCAGCCTTCGACGACGTCTGCGCCGTAGCCTCCATGATCAAGGCCCTGGAGATCCTCGACGGCGAAGCCCCCGAAGGCTTGAAGGTGTATATGGTGGCGACGGTTCAGGAGGAGATAGGGCTGAGGGGTGCAACGGTCTCGGGATATAACCTGAAGCCCTGGTGCGCCATAGCCTGCGACGTGACGCACGCAGTGGCTCCAGGCGTCGAAGCTGAGAGGGTGGGGGGCGTGGAGCTGGGGAAGGGCCCCGTCATCGCCGTGGGAGCAAACTTCACCAGACCCCTATGGGAGCTGATGATGAAGGTAGCCGAGGAGAAGGGGATTCCATATCAACGTGAGGGGATACCAGGCCGCAGTGGGACGGATGCCTGGGCCCTGCAGGTTGTGAGGGGTGGAACCATAACGGGGCTGATATCCATACCGAATAGGTATATGCATACGCCCAACGAGGTCATCTCCCTCAGCGACTTGGAGAATGTGGCCAAGCTGATGGCTGAAACCCTCAAGGTGCTGCCAGACAGCGATCTAAGGCATATAATAGAGGTTTATAAGAAGAGTTAGCCTCTTTTATTGATTTTTATCTTTATCTCCCTTTCTACTTAGGTAGAGGGAAGTGTAAGTTGTCTAAACTCTTCTCTTCCCTTCCTCCTCTCGATTTTCATTTTTCTCTTTGATGATTTTTTGCTCTTTTCAAGTATTTCTAACATTGCTTGAAGTTCTCCTGTAATAGCTTCATAGATATCATCGAGCTTATTTTTCCAATCTTCTAATCCTAGCATTTCAAGAGAAACCTCATCAATTAATCTCTGAATTGGACTTCGATTCTTATATCTATTAAATAATGTATCAACATTAAGTTTACTAATTTCATCAAAAACTTTTAAAGCCCTATTATAAATATTTTCAGATAACATTTCAAAATTTGGTATGTGAATTTGAGACCAAACTTGATCTCCTTGAAAAGCTACCCATGCTCCTTCTGTTTCAACAGCAAATCCAATCAGTTGTAATAATGAAATACTACTATTTAGATATAAAGTTAAGAGCTTTGATTTATCTAGCCCAAAATCATCCGTTTGAACACAAATCATTGGAGCTGAAGGGCCAATAATTTTATTTTCTGAGAAGAAAGTTAGATAATATATGTTAGGAGAGGTTAATCTCGCTCTTCTAACTAATAAAATATTTCCAGCTAGATCATCATATGCCTTTTTTAAGTCTTCTATAGCTCTACGAAAGTTTGAAAGATTTGTGATACCGGCCACCTTTAAAAAATTATATGGTATAGCATTACCATTAATAAGTGCGAATTCTTCTTTTCCTGTTATATTAAAATGAGAAACACCAGCTGGAGATCTCAAGGAATAAATACAGCAATTCAAATTAATTTCACATATGCTATCCTTCTGTTTAATGGGACATATTTTAATTTTATTTTCCTTTATTTCTTTAATTATAAATGAAATTTTACCACGAGCCCCGTATCTAACTAAAAATAGTCTTCTGGCATAGTCTTCAACACCACGTGTAATGTATTGCCCTGGATTATAATCTCTAAGAGAAATTAATCCTGAATTTTCAATGTCACCTATTGTTGGATGATTGGAAATATCATCTAATAAATCAAGGATTATATTCTGTGTTTTGAGATTATTTAATCCAACTAATGGTTTTATATTTTTAATATGCTTCATGTTATGCGAAAAGGTCAGCTCGATGAGATCGACAAGGCAATTATCGAGAACATCCTGAAGGGCAAGACGCAGAGTGAAATTGCAGAGATGCTTGGAATAACACTCAGGACTGTTCAGAACAGGGTCAGAGCTTTGGAAGACAGTGGGTATCTCATAAAAATAAAGGAGGGGTACTGGAAGGCTAACTACCAGAAACTCGGCCTCAGCATGCTCACAGTGACCTTCATAGATCTGGACGTGGAGTCGAAGCCCAGAATTGATGAGGTGATAGAGCACTTCAAAAAGCTGGACTACGTTGAGAACATACTTGAGCTCGTCGGCTCTGCTTATGACCTCTGCCTTGTCGTGAGATACAAGGACATTGCAGAGTTCAACAAGGAAAGAAGGAAGTTTATGGAGTGGTTTGTTAAAAATGGAATCGGAATCAACCATCTGAGTACCTACATCTCTTCAAAGTGTCACAAGGATCACAGGAGAACGATACTTGACTAAACGCACTTTTTTGCAACTCAGCTGAACATTTTTATCGGTTGTTAATACATTTCAAAAAAGTTTTAAAACTATGTGTGAACAGTTGATGTAATGAAGATACTCGTTTGCGGGAAGGGTGGGTGTGGTAAGAGCGTAATTTCAACCTTAATTGCAAAGGGGCTGGCTGCAAGAGGCAGGAAGGTCCTTGTTGTTGATGCTGATGAGTCAAACTATGGCATACACAGAAATCTTGGTGTTGAGCAGCCCAGAGACTTCATGGAGTGGCTTGGCGGGAAGGAAAAGGTAAGAGAAAAGCTGCTGAAGTTCATACAAGAGGATACGAGAATCGTTGAAGATGTGAGAATTGACATGCTGCCTGAGGACTTTGTTGAGAGGAAGAACGGTATCGCGGTGATGGCTATCGGCAAAATCCACGAGTTTGGCGAGGGCTGTGCCTGTCCGATGGGTGCTGTGGCAAGGGAGTTTCTGGAGTCCATCAAGCTTGAAGATGGCGAGGATGTTGTTGTTGACACCGATGCGGGGATAGAGCACTTTGGCAGGGGAGTTGAGGCTGGATGTGACGTTGTTGTGGTTGTTATTGAGCCCAGCTATGAGTCGATTAGACTTGCGGAGAAGATTGCCAGTATGGCCAGAAGCATCGGTAAGAGGGTTGTGAGGGTTGCGAACAAGGTCGATGAGGAAGCTGCGGAATTGATAGAGGCCGATGCTTACGTTCCATACAGTCAGGAGATCTATCGAGCATGCCTTTTTGGAGAGGAAATTCCGCTGGTAGATGGTGCTGACAGAATCGTTGACAAAATTTTGGAGGTGGCGAAATGAGAAAACTGGTGGTGATCTTTGCACTCATTCTTGTTGCAGCACTTGTAGCTGGATGCGCCCAGAAGCAGGAGGAAAAAACCGAGACTGTGAAGGTGGTGGATTAGTAGGAAGGGAGGTTGAGGTGCCTGCAAAGGTCGAGAGGGTTGTTGCCATAGGTCCTGGAGCGTTGAGGCTGATTGTCTATCTCAATGCATCTGACATGGTTGTTGGGGTTGAAGACGCTGAAACCTCCTGGCCGGCGATGGGTAGGCCCTACAGAATGGCACATCCAGAGTTTGCCGAGATGAAGGTGATTGGGAAAGGTGGACCGAGTCCGACTCCTAACCCCGAGGCCATAGCTGCGGTAAAGCCGGATGTGATTTTTGCCTGTTATTTCGACAGCAGCAGGGCGAATGCACTGCAGGAGCAAACTGGTGTGCCTGTTGTGGTTTTGAGCTATGGAGAGCTGGGCAACTTCAGGGCTGAGGAGATATACGACTCCCTCAGGCTGGCGGGGAAGATCTTGGGGAAAGAGGAGAGGGCTGAGGAGATAATAAACTTCATCGAGTCGGCCTATGCCGATCTCTCCAGCAGGGTTGAAGATGTCCCTGACAGTGAGAAACCATCGGTCTTTGTTGGGGCGCTCGGTTTCAAAGGCGGGCATGGCATTGAATCCACACAGTGCAACTTCCCACCTTTCATGGCTGTGAAGGCTAAAAATGTCGCATGTGAGGCTGAGAAGAGTGGCCCCTTCTTCATAGACAAGGAGCAGCTTCTGGAGTGGGACCCGGATGTCATCTTCCTGGACGAGAACAACCTCCACTTGGTTCTCACGGATTACGAGAAGAACCCTGAGGTTTACAGATCTTTGAAGGCCTTCAAGAACGGAGGGATCTACGGGATACTGCCATTCAACTACTACACCACCAACATAGAGACGGCAATTGCCGATGCGTACTTCATAGGCAAGGTTCTGTATCCCGATAAGTTTGCGGACATCGATCCGGCAAAGAAGGCAGATGAGATCTTCAAGTTCTTTGTCGGCAAGGAGCTCTACGCCGAGATGGCAGCGAAGTATGGCGGGTTTAAGAACATAGCAGATGCATTCACATGATCGAGTACAGCAGAAGGCTGAGAAATGCGGAGATTTTGCTGATAGCAGTACTTGTTTCTTCCTTCTTATTTGCCCTCTTCATCGGCCCCTACGATCTCACACCTAAGGAGGTCATCGATGCATTGGTGACGGGAACTCCGCCTGTAATAAGGAGCGTCCGTCTGCCGAGGATTGTGACAGCACTGCTTGTTGGAGCAAGTCTTGCAGTTAGTGGGGCTGTTATGCAGTGCATCCTCAGGAATCCATTAGCTTCTCCTTTCACCCTCGGCATATCTCAGGGGGCCGCCTTTGGGGCGGCGTTTGCAATAATCTACTTGGGGGCGGGAGTGCTGCACAGGACGGGGGAGAGCCTAACAATCCTGAACCCCTACCTCGTCCCCTTCTTTGCCTTTCTCGGCTCGCTCATAAGTGTGTTCGTTATTTTAATGCTGTCCAAGCTCAGAAATTTAAGCCCTGAGGCCATGATTCTGGCGGGAGTTGCCATGGCCTCTCTTTTCCAGGCCGCAACGATGCTGATGCAGTACTTCACGGATGATGTAAAGGTGGCATCTGTCGTTTTCTGGACTTTCGGAGATATGGGCAGAACGACATGGATGGAGATCTTTCTGATCTTCCTTGCACTCTCATTCTGCCTCCTGTACTTTATTATGAGGAGGATGGACTACAACGCATTAACTCTGGCCGATGAAACTGCCATATCCCTCGGGGTCAACCCACAGAGGGTGAGGATGGAGAGCCTTCTGCTTGCATCCTTCTTAACGGCGATATGTGTCTCCTTTACCGGTATTGTGGGGTTTATCGGACTTGTTGCCCCGCACTCGATAAGGATAGCTGTTACGGGAGATTACAGATACCTCATCCCTCTCAGCACTGCTTTTGGGGCAGCTTTACTGCTCATAGCGGATACCTTCGGAAGGACGATCTTGATGACGGTGGCCATCCCTGTAGGTATAGTGACGGCCTTTATTGGAGCACCCACCTTCATATATCTTCTCCTTAGAGGCTGGAGGTGATCGCATGTCAATCACTGTTAAAGGTTTGAGTTTTTCCTACAACTCGAAACCCGTCTTGAAAAATCTGAGTTTCGATGTCAGGGCTGGAGAAGTTGTGTTTATTGTTGGACCAAATGGCAGCGGGAAGACGACCCTTTTAAAGTGCATCGCAGGGATACTGAAGCCAAGAGGGGCAGTATTAGTCGAGGGATTAAATCTTTCGGGCAAGGATCTGGCAAAAAGACTTGCATACGTCCCTCAGAGAAGTGACGTGGCATTCTTAACGGTTTTTGACATCATACTTCTCGGAAGGAAGCCGCACATGGGGTTTAGGCCGGGAAAGGAGGACTATGAAGTCGTGAGGGAGGTTATCACCCTGATGGACCTTGACGAACTTGCCTTCAGAAGGGTGGATGAGCTGAGTGGGGGAGAAGTGCAGAAGGTCATGATAGCCCGTGCCCTTGCACAGAAGCCGAGGATACTGCTGCTTGACGAGCCAACGAACAACCTGGATGTGAGAAACCAGATAGAGATAATGAGGCTGATCAGAAAAATTGCAAAGGAGAGCGGCATATCAGTGGTATCGACAATGCACGACCTAAATCTTGCATCACTTTATGCGGACAGGATTCTGATGCTGAAAGATGGGGAAATATTTGCCGAAGGTGGTCTGGAGGTCCTGACCAAGGAGAACATCAGGGCTGTGTACGGCATAGATGTGGAGGTTGTGCGGTTTAATGGGAAGGCTGTGATCCTGCCGGGTGAATGAAATGCTGGAGATCCCGGAACTGGCAGAGGAATTCGAGGAGATGATCAAAAGCTGGGGTGATGGGTTCAGAAAGATGCAGCTTTTGAGAGCGGCGATAAACCTGGGGCTGTTTGACAGGCTGAAAGAACCGAAGACTCCCAAAGAGCTGGAAATTGGAGATGAGAAGCTCACACGGATTGTACTTGAATGCTTGGCAACATTGGGCCTTGTTGAGAAGAGAGATGGCAGGTACACTCTGTCCAAGATCTCTGAAATCTTCCTGACCTCCGACTCACCCTACTCTCAGCTCAGGTGCTTGGACAAGCTCTTCTCAGATCTCGAAATGTGGACGGAGCTTGAGAGCATACTGAAAAAAGGCCCGATAAAGGTTGAAAGGGGCAAATTCTTCTCAGAATCTGTGATACACTCTATGGCCCAGCATGCACTTTTGGGTGAGCTCCAAAAAACTGTTGAAATTGTTTACGAGTACATTAAGACGGCAGAGCGTCTGCTGGATCTTGGGGGAGGGCACGGCCTGTACTCGATTGCCTTTACAAAGGTAAATCCCAGGCTTACAGCAGTTGTGTTTGACCTTCCGGAGGTTGTTGAAAAGGCGAGAGAGTACGTGCAGAGACACTCTGCCAGCAGAGTGGAATTTGTTGCGGGAGACTTCTTCGTCGATGATATCGGTGCTGGATACGATGTGGTGTTCTCGTCCTACAACCCGAGCGGTAAGAGCGTGTGGATGATCGACAAGATACGGAAGGCTCTAAATCCTGGCGGGATTTACATCAACAAGCAGTACTTCAAAAGCAACAGCAGGGGTATAGATCTCTGCGATCTTGAGTGGAACCTCTGGTGCTTTGGTGAAGTTGAGAAGGCTGAGAAAAAGTATACCTTCAGGAAGGATCTGGATATTGATGGATACATCAGAGAGCTTCTCAAAAGGGGCTTTGAAGTCCTCAAGGTTCTCGATTTTGGAGAAGTAAATATGATCGTTGCAAGGAAAAAGTAAATAACAGCCCCTCCCCAGTATGGCAGATGCAGGATTTCAAGAAGCTCCCAACTGTCTTGACAGCTGAGGAGCTTATAGATAAAATCTTCAGACGTGCAGGGAAAGTCGAGGGTAGAAATCCGAAAGAGAGGGCTATAAACAAGCTTTCCACGATATCCAACGTCTCGAAGGACTACTTAAGGAAGATCGTCGAGGCCCATCCGAGCTACGATTCACTGCCGGACTTTTACCGCGAGATGGTGGATGTCGTTGTTGGGATTCGAAACCTCAAGAAGGCCCTTGCAGCTCTTAAATGGGCGGATGGTATGATTCAGAAAATCGTCAGCAAAAGCATAAGAGATGTGAAGAGTGGTAAGAACCCGGCAAGTGTTCTAAGATCCACGTACGGAAGAGTTGCCTCGGTCATAGAGCAGATCGATGAAGAGCTGAGGTTCCTCAACGATGCAAAAAACAGGATGAGGGAGATACCCGTTCTGCTCGACTTGCCCACACTGGTTGTTGCTGGTTACCCCAATGTTGGGAAGTCCTCTCTCGTGGCCAGAATTTCGACAGTTAAGCCCGAGGTTGCCAGCTACCCCTTCACGACCAAAAAGGTAAATTTGGGCTTTGCAGAAATTGGTGGGAAGAGGGTTCAGATCATAGACACTCCCGGACTGCTTGACAGACCCCTCAGCAAGCGAAACGCCATAGAGAGGAGGGCAGTTCTGTGCTTAAAGCACTTGGCCGATGCCGTCATTTTCGTGATAGATCCGACAGAAACGTGTGGCTATCCTGTGGAGAGGCAGATTGCCCTGCTTGAAGAAATCAGGACCTACTTCCATCTGCCCGTGCTGGAGGTTTACAGCAAGGCAGACATGCACGATAGAAGGGACAAGCCGGCATACTCAGCCATAACTGGAGAGGGGATTGATGCCGTGCTTGAGGAAATAGAAAAAATGTTAAAAAAGATTTACTCGCAGACGTCCACAGTTATGGCGCCCTCAGGGCAAACCTCTACACAGGAGCAGCACTCCTGACATTCATCAGGGTTTGCCGGATAGCTCTTTCCGTCGTCGTTGAACTCAAAAACTCCTCCAGGGCAGACAGAAATGCACTCTCCACATCCACTGCATTTGTCCTGATCCACCGTTATTTCAGCCATTTAGCATCACCTCCAAGAGTCAATTTTCTGGTAGGAGGGAAGTATTTAATTTTTTTGATTTTCCCTGTTTTCGAAAAAACTGTCAGCCATTCTGCGAATGAAGAGATTGGTGAATGCCGTTAGATTCGTAATGTGAGGCTGGACGGTTTTAATTAGCTCCAGTTTTTTGCTTTCGATACCAGAATAAAATGGTCTGATTCTTTCTGAAAACTCACCCTTCCCTTTCGACGCTTTGTAGCCTGTAACTATTGCATGAAGGGCGTTGATCATGCACCAGATTCTGAACAGATCCCTCATATCGCCAAGCCAGTGCTCAACCTTTCTTCCAACTTCTGCAGCTTTTCTGCACCCAATACTGCAGGGATAGAATCCAGAGGTGAAGAATTGCGGCAGGGAAATAACTTCTGACTTTACAAAGGCGTCAAGAACGTCATCGAACAGTCCGCTCTCTATGCCCTCCAGTATCACCCTGCTCTCAGCAGGGAGGGAGGATTTATCTCTCTTGCTTCTAATGTAGCTTTCAGTGCAGCATTCCGGATATCCGAGCATTTTGCCCTCGATCCTTACCAGCCGTTCTCTTGCCTCTTCAAAGTCCACTGATCTATTCAAAGCTCTCATTTCAATTTCCCTCATCACATCGAACTCTCTCTCGCAGTCTCTGTGAACAAAAAACTGAATGTCAGGTGAGATCGTGGGCTTGCTTAAAATCCTGTTGATAAAAGCTATGTAAGGGTGAACCTTCAGCCCGCCGTTTACAACCATCCTGTACTCTCTTGTGTTTTTCAGATGTTCAAGGATCTTGCTCTCGACTCTTTCCACGTTATTTGCCCTCAGCTCTTGTAAAACAAACTGCGAAGTAAATACCTGCTGGGGAAGCACACATTTAGCCACACCGCACTTTACTCTGGAGATCTCAAAAAACAGAACGGGATTTTCAAGCATAAAATAAAGAAAAAACGTTTAACCTTCAGCCCTCTTCTTTTCAAGCTCCTCGATATGCTCCTTTGTCGAAACGTAGGTTGTGGAGCCAGAGGACCAGTATCCGGCTACACCCTCCTCAATAAGATCCTGCACGATCTTTCTTACAACCTTCTTGTCCATCTTCAGTATCTTTGCCAGTTCGGGTATTTTCCATGTCTTCTTTCCAAGCTGGCTAAGAACCTTCTGCTTGTCCTCCTCAGTATATTCCACCATTTTAGGTCACCTTAAAAAATTTTGAAAGAGTGTTTATAAGCTCTACCATCTGAACTGGGTTGTTGCTCTGAACTCGCTGTAGAAGTACGGCGTGATTCTGTAGTCGTCGATCAGGTGGGCAGTGAACTCAAGTCCGGTGAGTTCGAAGAACCTCTCCCAGCCGATCCTGTCAACCCACTCGATCAGTCTCTCGTGCTTGTTCGCATTGGCAGCCCAGGTCTCAAGAATTGTCTTGATGTACTTGACGAGTGTTGGCCACCTTGGCGGCTCGTTCGGTACCCACGGAACCACGACCTTTGAAAGCTCTGGCACACGGCGAGCATCTGAAACTTTACCTCCGACAAGGATTGCTGCTCCATCGTTTTCAGGATCGAACAGCGGCATTCCGGGGCACATTGTGTAGCAGTTGCCGCAGTACATGCACTTCTCAACATCGACCTTGATGGTCTTGTTCTTCATATCCGGCTTCAAAGCTCCAGTGGGACATGCTGCAACTGTTGACGGGATCTCACATGTTCTTCTCACGGCATCATCGTCAACGAGCGGTGGGGTTCTGTGAATACCGACAATTGAGATGTCTGAAGCGTGAACAGCTCCGCACATGTTCGCACAGCATGCAAGGCTGATCCTGCACATCGCAGGTAGCTTGTGGTCTGTGAAGTAGTCGTAGAGTTCGTCCATGATTGACTTGACTATACCAGATGCGTCGATAGCTGGGGTGTGGCAGTGGACCCATCCCTGGGTGTGGACGATGTTTGTAAGGCCGTATTCTCCCTTACTGGCATCCCATGTACCACCGCACGGGAAGCCAACCCTCTCCCGCACTTCGTTTATCAGCTCGTCGATCTTGCTCTCATCGGTTACGAAGAACTCAACGTTGTTTCTGCTCGTCCATCTCAGGTATCCATCAGAGTACTTGTCCGCAATATCACACAGCTCTTTCACGGTGTAGATGCTAACAAGTCTTGGAGTTCCGAATCTCACGACATAGATGACGTCTCCACTCTCCGCAACTCTCTTGATGACTCCTGGCTTCACAACTTCGTGGTACTTCCACTTTCCATAGTTCTTCGCTATTACGGGATGAAGCAGGTCTCTAAAATATGGTGGTCCGAAATCCGTCTTAATATCGCCAAACATTTAGAACAACCCCCTCTTCTTCAACTCTTCAATATACGGCGATGGCTTCAGCTCCTCCTTCTCGAAGAACATGAACGGGTTGTTTCTCGGTGTTCTCACCATTCTGACATCTGCCTCTCTGCCGATGACCTTGAGGAACTCCTTCATTCCCTTTCTCCAGATCAGCTCTCCAACTCTCTCTCTGAACTTTCCTTCCTCGTCCCACCAGTCCCAGATCGCCTCAAGCATCTCCTTGATCTCGTCGTACGGCTTCTTTATCTCGATGAATGGCACTGCGACCCATCCAATGGTAGCACCCTCAACGAAGGGTGCCTTAGCACCGATGAGGATCGTAGCTCCCCTCTCGTCTCCCGGTTTGAGGGCTTTGGGCATCTTGTTTATACAGTGCATACATCTCACACAGTTCTTGTTGTCGATTGTCAGTTCCTTGCCGTCCCA
>JAPDJB010000052.1 GCA_029259285.1 Candidatus Bathyarchaeota archaeon
GAGCATACGACGATCATCTTGGTCTCAGGCTTAATCGCCTCCTTCAGCTCCTCGATGTCGGGGTGGAAGCGCCTCTCCTCCCTCAGGGCGACGGGTGAGAGCTTGAGATTCAGGTAGTTGAAGACGGGGGAGTAGCCCATATAGTAGGGTTCGAAGACTATGATGCCGTCACCTCGCTGTAGCAGGGCGACGAAGCAGGTGAATAGGGCTGGGGTGCTCCCAGAGAACAATCTCACCTCCGACTCGGGGTCCCAATCGGTTCCGTATTGGCTGTGATACTCCGCCAGCGCCGTTCTGAGGTCTATATATCCATCCCAGGCTGGATAGTGGGTCCACCCCTCCTCTATGGCCTTTATGGCTGCCTCCCTGATATGCTTCGGAGTCTCGAAGTCTGGGTCTCCGGCGAGGAGGCTCATCACCCCCTCCATCTTCCTAACCTTCGCCAGGAATCTCCGGTAGACGGGTGTCTCAATCTCCCAGAGCCTTGGGTCTCCAAACCGCCTCATAGGTCTCCACTATTCTATCCAGATGATGTATAAAAGGCTCCCCACCCCAACCCTTTAACCCTCCCGACTCCCTTAATCCCATGGAATGTCCCTAGAGAGAATTCTCTCGGAGGCTGAGGCCGCGAGGGATGAGGTGGTGAAGCTCTGCAGCGACCTCATAAAGTTCGACTCGGCGCATCCGGAGGGGAGAACCGATGAGTGCGTCGCATACATCCAGAGCTACATGGATCGACACGGCGTAGAGACCGAGATACACAGCCGGAACCCTAAGAAGCCGAACATAGTCGCCAGGATACCAGGGGAAGGTGAGGCCAAAATCCTATGGGTAGGCCACCTCGATGTGGTTCCCATAGGTAAACCAGAGGAGTGGAGCCATCCACCCTATGGGGGAGAGGTCGACGGCGTCTACATCTATGGCCGAGGCGCCTCCGATATGAAGGGGGCATGCGCAGCGGCGATGGTGGCTGCGAGACTCCTCAACGAGCTGGGCTGCAGAAACACCGTCGAGTTCTGGTTCACAGCCGATGAGGAGATCGGGGGAGGAGACGGAGCCAGATGGCTGGCTGAATCGGGGAGATTTAAGGGGGATATCTGCATCATAGGCGATGGAACAGGCGGAGGCCTGGAGCATCCAGCCATAGACATCGGATGTAAGGGAAGCGTCCCAACGAAGCTTATAGCCAGGGGCAAGACAGCCCATGGGAGCACACCCTTCCTTGGGGATAACGCCATAAAGAAGCTGATGAAAGCCATACCCCACGTCGAGAGGATCGCCGAGTTCAGGCTCAGCCTACCAGAGGAGCTGGAGGAACCCATAAGGCAGTCGATTGAGTTTATTGAGGCGACGATAGAGCTGACCGATGAGCAGCGGGAGGCGGTGAAGAGGCTTTACCACCATCCAACGGTGAGCTGCAACATCATCCAGGGCGGCGTGAAGCGGAACGTGGTGCCAGACTACGCTGAAGCCGTCTTCGACATCAGATTGACGCCTGGTAGCGATCCAAAGGCCGTGAAGAGACGTATAGAGAAGCTCGTCGAGGAGGCTGCCATACCAGGCGTAGAGGTGGAGGTTACGGCGCCGGAGCAGGCCGGATACTACGAGTCTCCGAACACCAGCTTCGCCAGGCAGCTCGCCGAAACCATAGAGCTGGTCACCGGAAAGAGGCCAATATTCAAGATTCTAACCGGTGGAACCGACGCCATCAGCATAGAGCGCTATGCCCACATACCCTGCCTCGGCTATGGGCTGTCGATGGTTGGTGAGGCCCACAAGCCGGATGAGAAGAATAAGATAGAGAACCTCATCTTAGGCGTGAAGGTCTATACGCTGTTTCCGATGAGGTATAGGGCTTAGCGTAAACAATATTACCCACTTTATTTCCCGTAATACGATTCCCTTGAAGCCCGAACACCCAAAACCCAGATCCCTCTCCGAGGAGCTCCTAAGAGGAGCGAAGGATTTCCACGGCCATAGAGGGCCGTTCCTAATCCTCGGCCTAAGAATCGGCCTAGCAGCTCTAAGATTGCTGGATGCTGAGGGGTGGTTCGACCTAAAATGCAGGGTGAGGCTCCCCCTCAGGGTTCCTGAGACCTGCCTCCTCGATGGCATACAGTTCTCAACGGGATGCACCCTCGGCAAGCGTAACATCGAGGTTGAGGAGGGGGAGGAGATCAAGGCCTTCTTCGAGAAGCGAGATGGCGGACGCCTAGTCATCAAGGTGAGGCCTGAGGCCCTGATACGAATCAGGGAGGTCCTATCAAGAGGGATGGAGGGGATGATGGAGGAGGCTGAACATCTGCTTAAGGCGTCGGATGAGGAGCTCCTAGAGATATTCACCCCTTCCCCCACTTCCAGGTGAACCAATCCTTTTATCCTCAGCATGGAAGTCTAACCCGATGAAGGCGAGGTTCCTCCTCATCGGAGTCCTCATCGTCCTCGTAGTAGGCGTCCTCACCACCTATGCGGCGACTCCAGATGTCTCAGCCCTAGAGGAGAGGATCAGGGAGCTGGAGGAGGAGCTTGAGGGGCGGGAGGCTACGATAGAAGCCCTCCAGGGCGAGCTGGAGGATAAGGAGGCTGAGATTGAAAGCCTGGAGAGGCAGCTCTCAGGGCTTGAGGCGGAACTCTCCCAGTTGAGAGAGCAGCTCAACATCACCCTCATCGCCGTCAGCTTCTCAAGAACCGAGGATACGAGCAGCCTCATCAGGAGCTGGATCGACAGGGCCAACGAGTCGATCAGGGTGATGGTGATGCTCATCACCCAGGACGAGCTGGCCGACTCCCTCATAGATGCTCACAGGAGAGGAGTCGATGTAGACGTCATCATAGATGACGACTGGCTATATAAAACCGGAAGCGACTATGAGCGACTGCTGGAGGCCGGGGTGGACATCCGAGGGGACGATAGGCCGGGTCTGATGCACCACAAGGTTGTGGTCATCGACGGCTGCATAGTCATCACCGGCAGCTATAATTGGAGCAGGTCGGCGGAGGAGAGTAACGATGAGAACATAATCATATTGAGGAGCAGCCTCATCGCCGAGGAATACCTGGAGGAGTTCAATAGAATCTGGGCTGGGACCACGCCTGGGAGTTAAGGGTCAAATCACCCGCAGGTATGAGATGGCTTCCATCGCAGCTTGGAGCCGTATGGAGCTTTGGGAATCCCTCCCTACAGGTTGCGAAGGTTAAACCCAATCGATCGCATAGGTCTCTAACCTCCCTCATCAGTTTAAGCCTCATCTCCCTTGGGAGATACCAGCTTCGCCCCCTTCTCTCTCCCCTGTCGAAGTAGAGGTGTCTCAGCCTTTCGCTCTCCTCTGGGAAGGCCTCGCTGACCCTCAGCCAGCTGTCCCATCGGGGTTTGAAGGTGCTGGAGACGACGTGGACGACGCCGGCTCTCTCGGCCTCGGTCAGCAGCTCCTCGATCGAGTCGTCGGTGATCCCTAGTATGATGGGATCGAGCCTCAGGCCTACGGGAATCCCATGGGCTGTTAGCTCCTCGATGATTTCAAGCCTTCTCATAGGCCTCGGAGCCTTAGGTTCGAGTCTTCCAGCGATATGGTCGTCGAGGGTTGTTATCGTCACCGTCACCGCCGCCCTCAGCTCTTGTAGCAGGTCTATGTCTCTCAGGATGGTGTCCCCCTTTGTCACTATGAGGATCCTCAGGTTTCTCCCAGCGAACTCCTCTAGGCATCTCCTCGTCAGCCTCAGCCTCCTCTCCATAGGTGGATAGGGGTCTGAGCTATTCGACATCGAGATCAATGTGTCCTCAGGTATTCTCCTCAGGTCTCTCCTCACCATCTCTATGAGGCTGCGTTTAGGCCTGCAGTTGTAGAAGTCCTTGATGTAGGAGGAGGCGTAGCAGTAGAGGCAGCCGTGTTCACAGCCCGTATATGGGTCGAGGGAGAGCTTCGGTGGACAGGTGCAGAGGGGACTTCTCCATGGGTCGAAGGGCCTTATGATCCGTGTTCTCAGCCTCTCCAACTCGCCTTAGACTCCTTATCTCTCCAGCTTTCTCAGGAGTTCGTCGACGGGTAGGGTGTTGATGACATCCCCTGGCTCCAGCCATCCCCTCCTTGCGACGGCTACACCGAGGTTTAGGAACTCCATGTGATTCGGGGCGTGTGCATCGGTTCCTATACTCATCACTATGCCATGCTCCTTTGCGGCCTTTGCGTTGACGTCGTTGAGGTCTAAGCGGTTTGGGAAGGCGTTTATCTCCATCAGCACCTCCTGCTCGGCTGCGGCCTCGAAGACCTTGTCGAGGTTCAGTGCGTAGGGTCTCCGTCGAAGTATGATCCTCCCCGTTGGGTGGCCTATGGCTGAGACGTAGTCGTTGTGGATCGCCCTTATCATGCGCTCCGTCATCTGCCTCTCATCGGCCTTAAAGCCAGAGTGGATGCTGGCGACGACGAAGTCGAGGTCTTTGAGCACTGAGTCTGGTAGGTCGAGGCTTCCATCAGCCTTTATGTCGACCTCGATGCCCTTCAGCACCGTGAAGCCTTCAAGCCGTTCGTTCAGCCTATCGATCTCAGCCATCTGTTTTCGGAGGCGTTCCTCATCTAAGCCTCTGGCGATGCCCATGGACTTCGAGTGATCGCAGATGGCGATGTATTCGAGGCCGAGGCTCATCGCCTTCTGAGCCATCTCCTCTATGGTTCCTGTTCCGTCGCTCCACTTCGTATGTATATGGAGGTCTCCCCTTATCTCCTCCTCCTTCACGAGTCGGGGCAGCCGTCCCTCCATAGCCGCCTCGATCTCCCCTCGGTCCTCCCTCAATTCAGGCTCGATCCACTCTAGGCCGAGGGCCTTGTAGACGCTCTCCTCGGTCTCCCCAGCTATGCGTTCACCTGTCTCCCTATCGAATAGGCCATATTCGTTGAGCTTATACCCCTTCTTCACGGCGATAGTCCTCAGCTTTATGTTATGCGCCTTGGAGCCTGTGAAGTATTGGAGCGCAGACCCATAGGATTCAGGGGGTATAACTCTCAGGTCTACTTGGAGATTGGCGCCTATGATGACTGTGCTCCGAGTCGTCCCCTGGGAGATCACCCTGGAGACCCTCGGCATAGAGACGAATCGCTCGACAACCTCCTCAGGCCTCGTCGAGAGGACGAGTATATCGAGGTCTCCAACGGTCTCCTTGCGTCTCCTCGCCGATCCAGCGGGTTCTATTCTGAGAACGGCGTCACACCCCTTCATGTAAGCCACGATCTCATCGATGACGGGTAGGATGGCTCCGAGGAGGAAGCGCTCCTGTCGACGTCTATACTCCTCTATGCTTTGGAGGATGTTCTCCTCGGTCTTGGGGCCGAAGCCCTTTAGACGTCTGATCTTCCCAGCCTTAGCCGCCTTCTCCAACTCGTCTATAGAGTTGATCCCCAATTCCTCGTAGAGCCTCATCGCCTTCTTAGGCCCAACGCCGTCCAGCTCTATGAGCTCCATCACGCCCCTTGGAAGACCCTCCCTGAGCTCCTCCAGCTTACTGCTCTGCCCCGTCTCAAGATACTCCTCTATCACCGCCGCTATGCTCTTCCCAACCCCTGGAATCGATTGGAGTTCTCCCCGCTGCCATATCTTCCTTATATCCTCCGTCAGCGACCCAATCCGCTGAGCAGCCATCATATACGCCCTGCTACGATACTGCTCCCCCTTCAGGGCGTAGAGCTCGCTGATCTCATAGAGAATCTCAGCCACCTCAGCGTTTACACTCATCCCCTTTAGAGGATTCAAGAGGCCTCCTATTAAGATTGAGCTGAGAATGGATGGTCAGCTTGACTCTGAGATAGCTCTCCTATGGGCCTCCTTCACCTCCTCCAGCAGCCTTGGGTCTAGAATGAGCTCTAGGGCTGCGAGGGCCATGGCCTTGGCTCCGATCTCGATGGCTCTATGCCCCCTCTCCGTCATCGTCGCCTCGGCGAACTCCCTTGTGTGGAGTGCCACTCCCTCAGGGGCGATGGAGATCATGGGATGGATCGCGGGAACTACATGGGTGACGTCTGAGAAGTCTGTGCTCGCCATGGGGATCCTCCTAGCCGTCAGCTCAGGCGGCTCCACCTCCTCCCCAAGCTCGCTGAGGATCCTGTAAAGGAGTCTCTCCAGGGGTTCATTTCTCACGTTTGATCTCAGTCCAGGCCGTACATCGATGTGGACTTCGCATCCCGTCGCTATGGCTGCGCCTCGGGCGCAGTTCTTCATCATCTTCACGAGTTCTGGTATATAGCTGTCGTCGCTGCTTCTCACGCCGAATTGAAGGACTGCCCTATCGGGTATAATATTCGATGCGGCTCCCCCCTCCCTTATTATGCCATGGATCACGGCGTTGGCGTCTCGTCTAAGCTGCTGTCGATTTGCGTGAACCGCCATATACATCAAAACAGCGGCGTTTAAGGCGTTTACGCCTAGATGGGGGAAGGCTGCGGCATGGGCGGCTCGACCCTTGAACTCCACGGTGATGCCGGTCACAGCTAGGAATCCCTCATTCACCCTTGTTATCCCGCTGGTTGGATGGATCATCATCGCGACGTCGAGATCGTCGAAGAGGCCTGCCTCTGCCATACGCCTCTTAGCTCCGGCGCTGGGGCCACGCCCCTCCTCCGCTGGGGTTCCATAGACGAAGACGGTTCCAGCAACTTCATCTAACACCCTTCTAAGGGCTATTCCAGCCCCTATGGCCGCGGCTCCTATTATGTTGTGGCCGCATCCATGCCCTATCTCAGGTAGGGCGTCATACTCCGCCATGAAGGCGATCTTCGGCGTTGGGCCTACTCCGCTGTATGAGGCCCTGAAGGCCGTCGGCATGTTCAGTATCCCCCTTTCAACCTTGAAGCCGTGTCTCTCCAGCTCCTCCGACAGCCTCTTAGAGGCCTCATACTCCTCGCTCCCCAGCTCGGGATGCATCCCAATCCAGTCGCTCAGCTCGATGAGCCTTGGAAGAAGTCTATCAACCTCCTCTAAAACGAGCTTCTTCAATCGTTCTTCGTCGCGCATCATCAACCTCTCTATCACCTCTCATAGCGTTAATAAGTCTTTGAAGAAACTCTCATGATCCCCTCTTGCTTCCGCCTAGGATCCCTCGCGCCACTATTGGCCCTAGAAGCGCTCCGTAGAGTATTGTTCCGAGGACGATGGGGAGGCAGAGGTTTGTGTAGGCCTCGGGGTGTTGGAAGAAGTGGTGGGCTGGATCATAGAGGTTTGGGAGTTGGGACATGACGAGGGCTGGTAGACCGTTAGCGAATATGAGGGCCGTTATGATGGTCTCGTTTCTCGTGAAGTGGAGGGGCTTTGAGATGGTCTTCACCGCCATAAGCCTTATGACTGCGAGGAGGAGGACGAGGAGGAGGCCCGTTGTGATATATCTCTCCGTCGGCTGGGAGATGAGGCCTATGAAGACGAAGAAGAAGGATTTTATGAAGAAGGTGATCTCCTCGTGGAACTCTCTGAGGTAATACTTATCGATCCAAACCCTCTCCTCAAGACCGATGCTTCTGAAGATGTAGTTGAAGTTGGTTATGGCTAGGCCGAAGGTGAGAGCTGAGACGGGGCCTCCCCCAGGGCCTATGAAGGATTCGGTGAAGACGTAGATGGGGAATAGGGCTGCCATGGTCAGGATGTAGTTTAGAGGCCTCCCCCTGAGGAGGTGTAGAACCTTAGCCCAGAGGATGCCCGCGGCGAAGCCTATGATGGTGGAGGCTGAGAAGGTGAGGATAATCCTAAAGGCCGCATCGAGGGGGGAGACGCCCCGCATCATGATCATCTTGATGATGGTCATGGAGGTGATGATGCAGAGGGGATCCGAGATCACGGATTCCATCATCAATATCACCTTAGCCCCATCCATATCGATCAGCCTTTCAAGGTTGGCGAGGATGCTGAACACCGAGACGGTGCTGGTTCCCCCGATCATGGAGGCGAAGAGCATCGCCTGGAGCGGCGTGAAGCTGTCCGGCATGTAGAGGTGGAGGAGGACGCCGACGGTGATGAGGGTTATGGTGAAGGTCACGAGGCAGAGCGTCACCGCCTTATCCATCGTCTCTAAGACCTCCCTCACATCGACGTTGATGCCGGCGTCGAAGAGGATGACGATGAGGGCGATGATACACATCAGCGGTGAGAGTGATTCGAAGGTTGCGGTCTTCAGAAGATGAAGGATTGGGCCTAGGAGGAGGCCGAAGCTCAGCAGCCAGACCACATCCGGTATCCTTGTCCTATCATAGATGAGGCCACTGAGATAGCTGAGGAAGAGAGTGGATGAGATGAGTATTAGAAGTTCTCCTGCCTTAATCAAAACCAATCACCAGGGGACGAAGGAAACAAAAGCAGTGATTGCTTCCTATCCACCGCTCTTATTTAAGGGTTTCGACCCCCTATCTTCATAACTACCTTAAACATAGATTGATTGATGCCCCTGAACGAGGAGAGGGCTAGAAGCCTGATGGCTGAGAGGGGGGTTGAGGCCCTAATAGCTACGTCTCCCCAGAACGTCTATTACATCACCGATTATTGGAGCGATGGATTAGAGCTTGGAGCTTCAGAGGCCTACGCCATACTCCCCCTTGATGGAGCTCCACTCCTCATCGCCCCCGTGGATGAGGTCGACCTGATAGCTGAGGGTGAAGCCGTCTTCGAGTCCCTATACCTCTATGGTTCACCAGGCTTCGAGGCCTCAGCCGATTGGACGGCGGAGAGGACGGGGGAGATCCTCGGCCTTCTAGAGAGATCCAAGATATATGTTGACGCCCCCTCAGCCCTCTCAGCCGCCCTGAGAGACCTCAAGCCATCTGGGAGAGTCGCCCTCAACTCCTCTGGACTCTCCCCTCAAAGCCTTGAGGCCTTGAGGGGGAGGCTTGGAGACTTTGAGGTGGTGGAGGGCTTTGAGCTGTTGAGGGAGATGAGGATGGTGAAGACGCCTGTTGAGGT
Organism: Candidatus Bathyarchaeota archaeon; assembly: GCA_029259285.1. GTDB lineage: Archaea > Thermoproteota > Bathyarchaeia > TCS64 > B23 > B23. Next base: position 8,929 of record JAPDJB010000052.1, read on the forward strand.
GGAGAGATTGAGGAGGGCGACGGAGGTTCTGGAGAAGGCGATGGAGGACGCCCTGGAGATCATCGGCTCAGGGGTATCGGAGCTTGAGGCTTCAGGGATGTTCAGATACTCTCTCGCCTCCGATGGGGGTGTGGAGACCCTCATCCTCCTCGGCTTTGGGGAGAGAAGCTCCTACCCGAACCCCCTCCCCTCAACCCTTGAGGCGGCGAGGGGAGATGTCATCAGGATGAGGCTTGGCTGCACCCTAGGCCACTACCACTCAAGGGTCTCTAGGACGGCCACCCTGGGGAGGCCGAGGAGGGAGGTTAGGGAGCGGTGGGAGGCTGTGCTCTCAGCCCAGGATGCAGCCCTAGAGGCCCTGGAGCCTGGAGCCTCAGCCTCAGAGGTCTATGAGAGGGCGGAGAGGAGGCTGAGGGAAGGAGGCTTAAGAGGTTTAGGCCTCTCCATAGGCTCTGGGATCGGCCTTGAAGCCTATGAGCCTCCTAGGATTAGACGTGGCAGCGATGAGGAGCTCCTGGAGGGGATGGTGATAACCCTCGATGTCAGAAGTCTCAAATTTGGCTCCTATGGGGTTGAGGTGGAGGATCTCTACCACATTACAGGGGACGGAGCCGAGCCATTGACGAGGACGGCGAGGGAGCTCTACCTGCTATGATGCGTTAAGAGTATCGTAGAATCCTATTCGAGAATTTATATTCTCCAACCCAGAGGAAGTGGCCGTCGAACCAGACGGCTCCAGGCCAGAAGAGGCCTCTCCTGGTATAGCTTGGTGGGAGGTCGGGTTCAAAGCTGTCCTGCCCTAACACCACATCCGGCTCCTCATCCCCCCTCTCAGGCAGCTTCTCCCATATCAGCACCCTGAAGACGGTGTCGGCTACGAAGAGCCTGTGATCATCGATGAAGACGTCTTCGGGGAGGTTGAAGTGGTATTGGAGCTCCATCATCTTGGCTTCCTCATCCATCAGGGAGTCGACGTCTATGAGGAGGACTCTGCTTCCGCAGATGGCTGCGAGCCTCTCACCGTTGCTGTGGATGCTTCTGAACTCCTCTTCGAGGGTCAGCGTCTTTACAGGCTTCGAGTCTGGGGTGAAGGGCTGCCTGAAGATGTAGAGCGCTCCCCCCGCTATGAGATAGGCATAGTTGTCGTCGAGGGCTATGTCTCTCGCCTCGGATAGGTCTATTCCGGCTAACTCCCTTGTGATGAGGGTTTCAGGCTTCTCTCCCCTCGTTATGTTTCTCCAGATGGCGAGTCCTCCCCCCTCTCCCCCTCTGCCGACGACGTATAGCTTATCCCCATATAGGTCTCCACCGGTGGGCTCGAAGGAGAGTTCATAGATGATGTCTGGCTTAGCTCCACTCTCATCCGGCATCCTCCTCCACACCATCACCCTCCCGTTATATCCAGCGAGGAGGATGAGGCTATGTCCATCGCTGATGGGCTTCCCGCCGTCGGTGAAGTAGTAGGTGTCGGTGAAGGGGTTCTTCATCACATCATCCGATCCTATGGCGAAGTCCGGCTCCCTATCCTCAGGTCTGCCAAAGTATCCGACAATTCTGCCTCCATTGTAGAGGGAGATGTAGGTGACCTGTAGGGTTCCATTATCGACGTAGACGGCTCCAGAGCCATCTCCATCCTCGAGGAATAGGTCTCTGAAGAAGGTGGCGCCTCTCCCCTCCAGCTCATAGAGGTCGAGGTCCCCCCTCAGGGATTTGAAGTTCTCTATGTAGAGGGGCTGGTTGTTGGCTATGGCGAAGAGATCTTCGCCTATGACCTCCGAGCACCATAGGACCTTTCCTCCGATGTAGGCGTCGTAGGGTTCATCCCCCCTCTCGGGTATGCCCAGCCATAGGAAGTTTCCACCCCTCAGAGCCATCTTTGCGTTGTGATCCCCTATTAGGAGGTAGGTCTCCCCGTCGCTCTCTATGTTCCTCGGAGTCCCGAAGTCATCGACGGAGAGGATGAGGTCTGGGGGCTGATTATTCTCCGTGGGGAAGCTGTTCCAGATGAGGATGCTTCTACCCATGGTGCTCGCCACTATCAATCGCTTACCATCGGTCCAGACGTCCCATGGCCAGGCGATGGAGCCGGCCCTCCACTCATCGAAGCTGTCCTGCCCCAGAACCATATCGGCTGGCGTCCCGTTTCGCTCTGGGAACCGATTCCAGATGAGAACCCTGTTATTGTAGGTGTCGGCGACGATGATGTGCTCCCCATCGGTGGCGACGCTGACGGGCCACCTCAACCTACTCATCGAGGTTCCAGGGGCGTTGGCCTCGAAGTTTGGCTGACCCAATACGACGTCTGGAGGCTCGTTCCCCGTCGGTAGATGATTCCAGATGAGTATTCGGTTGTTCCTCGTATCAGCCAGGAGTAGATGCCTACCATCGCTCGCTATATCCATGGGATGATTGAAGCAGAGGGGGCCTCCGGAGTAGTTGAAGTTGAACCAGCTTAGGACTATGTCAGCCTCCTGACCGGTCTCGAAGACTCCGTCTCCAAGTCTCTCAGCCGCCTTATACTTTGAGCCTGTGAAGATGATGTTGACTCTCCCCTCTCCCTTCGGCGGCTTCTCCTCCTCTAAGGGCTTCTCAGATTCCTCGATGGGAGGCGGTGGGAGGTCTGAGATGTATATGAGGCCCTCGACATGCTTCCCCTTCAACTCTATGGGTTTGCCCTCCACGTCGAAGATGTTCATCTCCCCGATTCTCTCCAGAGCCTCATCGGGGATGGCGGCGTCTTTCACAACGTAGGTGACGCCATACTTCCCAGTGAATTTGAGACATCCCTCATCCATCCTCTCAACCTCATCATAGTAGCTGAGGGTGTGTATCAGCGTCTTCAGGGCGTTGTATCCCTCACCCTCCATCGCCTCCTCTCCTGGGCAGAGTATGATCCTCTCCGCACCCGATCCCAGGGCCTCGACGATGCCCCAGACGGCGCTCTCAGCCTCAACGTAGTGGGTGCCGAGGGTCTCCAGCATGAACTCGGTCTCCGTTATCCATATCGGCTTTTCGACGCCGTGGGATGATAGGAACCTCTTGAACTCTTCGAGGTTGTAGAGCCAGTGTATGTTGGCTATGTCGAAGTATTCTGCGCCTCCGAGTTCGAAGACCTTTGAATAAAACTCCTTACACTCTTTGCCTATCGTCATGTCGGCGATGCCTGCGTTGAGTATCTTCGCCTCTGGATCAGCCTCCCTTATCGCCTCTGCGGTGACTCTAAGTATCTCGAAGTATTCCTCAGCCGTCCCGTCGAAGAATCCGAAGACCTCCCCATGCTCTCCCCAGGGCCTTGGAACAACCTCATTCATCACCTCCCAATACTTCACCGGCTGAGTCAGCCCAGGCATGTCATCTACGCCGTCTCCGTCGTAACGCTCTACGAGGGCCTTGACGAACTCCCTGTAGGCTTCGAGGTTGTGTGGAGCCTTCTCCCCGTATTTCCCATATCCCTCAACCTGATCCCACTCTGCGTAGGGGAAGATCATTCCAATCGGTATCCTGCCATTCTCACCGCACCATCTCACCCAGCCGTCGGGTTCACTCCAGTCGTATTCCCCCCTCTCCCTCTCGACGACGCCCCATCTGAAGGGGGTGTCCCCAGGCCCTGCAGGCCTATCCCAGACGGCTCCCAGCTCCAGCGTCCTTGGATCCTTCATCAGGTATTGCTGTAGGATTCCGAATCGTGAGTTCTCAAGCCTATAACCCTCCAACGGCTTCAGGGGCGCTCCAACTTTACCCTCCTCTTCCTTGGGCTTCCCCTCCTTCTTCTCCCCTGGAGGTGGTAGGGCTATCCCCGCCGGAGCCTTCTTAACCCTCTCAGCTATACGGCTGCTCACAGTGATGTAGATGGGCTCTTCTGAGACCTCAACCTCGGAGGTGTCCCTCTCCTCCACCTCGCCGTATATGTGGATGACGTAGATGGTGCCTGAGAGCTCCTCTGGTAGGGTTGCAGGGCTCCAGACGACGTAGATAGTCTCTCCGCCTACGTCGAATCTGTATAGGCCCTCGCTAAGCCTCTCGACGGAGTTGAAGTCTCCGAGGATGTAGGCCATCACGACGCCTGGGTCGTGGTCGAAGAAGAGAACCTCAGCCCCCTCGGCGAAGGCCCTTATGGCCGCCTTGACGAAGGCTATGTCATCTTCCCTCGTCATATCAGGCTTCGGGCCGACCTCCGTCACCCAGATGGGCTTCTCAAGGCCATACTCCTTTAGGAGGGCCTTCAACTCGCCGACGTTGAAGTCATCCATCTCGTCGCCGTAGCTGTGGACCGCTGCGATGTCGAAGTATTCTCCGCCTCCAAGCTCCAAGACCTCCCTCAGGAACTCCTCGGCCCCCTTCCCCTGGAGGGTTGCGAGGCCTCCGATGATGACCACAGCCTCTGGATCAGCTTCCTTTACAGCCTCATAGGTGGCCTTTAGAAGCTCATAGTAGTCTGAGCCGCCTCCCTGGAAGAAGCATTTAATCCTACCATCCTCCTCAACCGACTGAGACTCAGGCTCATTTAGGACTTCCCAATACTTGATGGGCCTCTCCAATCCAGGCATATCATCTATGCCGTCTCCATCATATCGCTCAACGAGGCCTCTGACAAACGCCTTATAGGCCTCCATGTCATGGGGCTTGAACCTCGTTGAGGGGAGGACCTCTGCGAAGGGGCCGTCGCCTGTAGCCATTCCATATCCCTCCACCCCCTTATAGGCCTCCTCATCCCACTCGGCGTAGGGCCAGATGGTGGCCACCACCTCGGCCCCCTTCTCCAAAGCCCTCCGCACCCCCTCGTCGACGGTGGAGAAGTCATATTCACCTCGCCTTGGTTCGATGAAGAGGCGGTTGAAGGGGCCTGGATGCGGCTTCATCCAGCCGTATCCGACGACGTAGGCATACTCGTCATGCTTATGCCCCCAGCAGCCGAAGTGGATGGCCCAGGCCCCCTCAACCCCCTTCTCCGCAGCCCCTGCGGCGACCTTTCCAGCTGGGGCGATCTCCCCCAGCCTCGACTGGAGCTCTTCCAGCTCCTCGGGGCTTCCCACGACGAGGTAGTATGGCCCCTCCTCTGGGCGGAGCTCCTCCACCCTCACCATCTCGGCTTCTCCAAGCATGGTGACCTTCAAGGCCTCGCCGCTCAGGGTCTTGGGGGCCTCACCCCAGAGGAGGTAGATGGTGAGGTCCCCAGCTCTGAACCTATAGGTTTGGGGGTCGAGTCTCTCGGCTTCGTCGAAGTTTCCCAGGAGTATCACCATCGTCTTCACGGCGTAGTAGGAGGGCTTGAGGCTTCCATCGAAGTCTATGAGGCTCCCCACGATCAGGTCTTCAGGCATTCCTGGCTCAGCCTTATAGGCTGTGAGGAAGATCCTCTCAACCCCCTCGGCGAAGACCTTAGCGGCCTCCACGTAGAGCTCCGCCTTCTCGGCTGAGAATTCGGTGACCCAGATGGGTTTACCTTTTATGTATTCGCCGAAGCTCTCCCTGAGGAGGGGTATGGACTCGGCGAGCATCTTTGAGAGGGCGTGGAAGTTGAGGATGTCGATATACTCGGCTCCACCGAGTTCGAAGACTCTCCCCCAGAACTTGTAGAAGGGGTCATCAGGGGGTGGGAGGGGGATCATCCCCCCATTTAGAACCTTAGCCTCCGGATCGGCCTCCTTAACGGCCTCATAGGTGGCCTTGAGAATTTCGAAGTAATCTTCGGCGTCGCCCATGAAGAAGGCCTTCGCCTTATCACGCATCTTCGCCTTGACGCCCGTCGAGGGCTCGTTTAGGACTTCCCAATACTTGATGGGCCTCTCCAATCCAGGCATATCGTCGACTCCATCTCCATCATAGCGCTCGACGAGAGTCCTGATGAATCTCTTGTAGGCTTCCATGTCATAGGGCTTATAGCGGCTTCTCGGGAGCTCTGGGAAATCCTCCATGACGAATCTCTCTACGTCTCCCCATCTCTCCTGATCCCAGTTGGCATAGGGCCAGATGGTGGCGAGGATGTTGAGATCCATTTCCTGAGCCCTCTTCACCACCTCATCGGCCTCTGAGAAGTCGTATCTCCCCTCTTCAGGCTCGATGTGGCCCCAGATGAAGGGGCCTGGATGGGGGCGAACCCATCCAAGATTTAGGTCTTCGAGGGCCTCCTCGTCGAAGCAGACGAAGCCGAATCTATCTCCTCCAATCCCCTTAGGCTTCTCCTCGACGATGGGCTTCTCCCCCGCCTTGCTTGGCTTCTCCGCGGGCTTCTCCTCTATCTCCCCTGTTGGAGGCCTGATGATATTTTTCGTGTAGAGGATGAGCAGGGTGGAGGCGATGAGAACTGCGATGAGGATGAGGACGGCGACCCTATGGATGGCGCCTCTCATCTCCTCCTCTAAGCTTCACCCATCATTATGAGCCTTTTGCTCACCACCACTTCATGCTTAGTGCATACTTCGATGTATCCTCATCCTCAAGGGGTTTACGGAAGATGAAGAGGTGTTCATGGCTTATCAATAGGAAGTCCGTCCAGCGTCTCCGGCCTTTAGGCCGCTCGACCCAGCATTCCTCCGCAGCCTTAACCAGCCCCATCCACTTCTCCCTGCTCCGCTTCATACGCCACTGACATTTGATGACATTCTCCCTGAGGATGAAGCCTGCGTCGAGGAATTGCTGCATAACCCTGAAGGCTATGGGGACGTAATGCCTATGCCTCCTGGTGTCGCCGATGAGGATGGCGCAGAATCTTCCAGGCTTCAACACCCTATAGCTCTCAGCCGCTATCCTCCTCATCGCCTCCAGATACTCCTCCAGATTCGAGGCCTTTGAGAGGTCTCCACGGCTTCCACCCTTGGAGTAGGGTATTATGTCTATGTAGGGTGGATGGGTGGCTATGAGGTCTATGCACTCATCCTCTATGAGGTCTAGATTTCTCGCGTCGCCTTGATATACCCTGATCTCAGGCTCCTCCCCGCCCTGGGGGCTGTAGGCGAAGTTCAATCGGTCTAGGGTGAGCATGAGGGCCTCATAGTTTATGTCAACCCCTATGGCGTTTCTACCGAGGAGCTTACACTCTATGAGGGTGGTTCCACCCCCACACATCTGATCCAGCACCCATTCACCTAGCCTACTGTATCTGATGAGGAGATTCCTAACCAACTGTGGAGGCCAATTCCCACGGTAATCGCCCCTATGAGTAGCCCATCTACCCCTAGTGGGGAAGGACCACACCGTCGTGGTTTCAAGGGAGAAATCCCTAGGCTGGTATTCATCGATCTCATGGCTCGATCCGATTTTGATCATAGAATCCTCGATCGAGATTGAACCATGATTCTTTACGAATTCATGGTATTCCTCTTTTGTTATAAGCCTCATGGAGATGTAGCTCGATCCCTTATTATCAGACATCAATATGCACTATGATTTATGATCTTTAAATCTATCCTCGAGAAATTCCCTCAATCTCCTCAGCGATGCTTCTCCATAAGGGTTAGAGACCTCTAAAACCCAAATCCTCTTTCCAAGGCTGTCGCAGATCTCCCTGCAGCATCTCTCGATGAGGATGTCGAGGTCTGTAGACCCCCTGTAGAGGATGACGCTCTCATAGGGTTTCTCCTCCATGTATCTCGCCGTCTCCTCAGCCGTCCACCTCATCATCTCTGGGTCTAGAGGCTCTGCGACCTCGATCTGGGAGAGGGGGTAGGTCTCCGACAGCTCTGGGGGGACGACGCCGAAGGGTGGGGCATAGAAGCATATATGGAGCTCCTCAAAGCCCATCAGATGTTCTCTAAGCCTCCTATAGTCGCTGGATCGTATGTAGGGTCTCTCCCTTGGAGCTGGGGCTAAGAGTAGTATTGAAGCCCTCCTCGGTGGGTTATAATTTATGGTCATCCTCCTCCTATGCCTCATGATCTCAGGTCTGGAGAGGTCGTAGTGGTCGAAGTAGAAGAGTCCCCTCAACTTATGCGTTGGACTCCACCGCTCCAGGGCTTCACGGTATTCGGTCAGCCTCCTAAAGGCTGAGGTCAGGGCTGGATGACCCCTACTCCTCGCCTCGAGGAGCTCCCATAGCCCTCCCTCCGAGATGGCCTGTTTCACGGTTTCAACCTCAGCCATACAGACGTAGAGGTTGTGCTCCGCCAGCAGCCTCTCCCGCTCAAACTTCAGCATCTCCCTCAACTCATCGGCATCATATCGACGACATATTGGACAGGGGCAGGGTAGATACCTCAACTCATCGAGCTTCATCGTCCCCCTCGGCGTCAGGTATCGATCTTCTCTCGCGTAGAGGGCGTAGGCGGCTGAGTCGAATATGTCGCAGCCCATGGCTACGGCGAGGGCGAAGATCATCGGATGTCCAGCTCCGAAGAGGTGGAGGGGTCTGTTCACCGGTAGGTTCAGCTTCGCCGTCATCACCATGTCCACGAGGGTTGAGAAGAGATATTGCTCCATCACCTTCGTCGGGCTGCCGAGGGCGTAGATGTCGTAGGGGAGCTGACTCATGCTCTTGGCTGACCACTCAACGAGGTCTAGGTGATTTCCCCCCTGGACGGGGCCAACCCATAGGGCGTCGCTCTCAGCGATAAGGGGAAGCGCATCTTCCGCTCTCCTCAGGGTCTCCCTCACCGTCCATTCAGCCCTCTTCCTGGAGGTCTCCCAGCCGGTTGGGATGTCGAGTATCACAGCTATATCAGACCCTATACGCTTCTGGAACTCGACGATCTCGAGGGGGTCAGCCTCCACTTCGCCGTATACGAGTATCTGATATCCTCCCGAATCGGTGGCGATGACGCCGTCATAGTCTAGCAGCCTATGAACCTCCAGGTCTGGCTGGTCGCCGAGCCGTCTCTTTATGATGTAGGCGTTCGTTATGAGGGCCTTACAGTCGAACTCTTCGAGCATCCTCCTCGGCGGTATCGGCTGGGTTAGGGGGTTGACGACGGGGAGGAAGAGGGGTGTCTCAACTACGCCTCTCCTCGTCTTCAATCTTCCTATCCTGCCGAGGATGTCTCTGTCGACGACCTCAAATGACATCTTCCCCGATGAGATATTCCTCAACCTATATTCACTTTATGTCAAAAGAAGGGTGGGTTTACTTCATCTCCCTTATGAACTCCTCATAGACCCTTCTAACCCTCTCGGCGGCTGGCCCAGTTCCCTCGACTACCCCCGTCTCGTCAACCCTGATCTTATCCATGACGACGATGACTCCAGCCTCTGGGAAGAGCCTCACCATGTTTGGAAACACTCTCTCCAGACGCTCGGCTAAGGCCTCAAGGTTGAAGGGGCGCTCCGAGGCGAGTATCCTTGAGATGGTTGGGCCGTAGATGAAGACCCTGTGGAGGCTCTCCCCCCGCTCACCCTTCACGTCTCCTAGGCAGAGGCTGAGGGTGTTGGTGTCGAAGCCCAGCAGTTTCCCCTCCAAAACTCTTCCCTTAACATCCTCAACCTGCACAACCCTATTGATGAGGTGTCCCAGCTCCTCGAAGAACCTCCTGCTCGCCACCGCCATCTTCGATCCCAGATGAGATTTAGAGGCGAGCTATAAAAAGGGGTTCTTTAAATGCTCTCCAATAGGCTCTTAGCCGTCTCAGTGGTGTAGTATTTACCGTCGGCGAAGGCTAGCGCCTTCACCAGTTTCAAGTCCCTCAATACGTCGAAGAGGCGTTCCTGCTTAACCCCCGCCTTCCTTAGTTCTCTCCAATCCCTCGGCTCACAGCAGAAGGATAGTAGCTTTCTGTAATCCTCGTTTTCGAGATATCTTCTCAGCTGGGCGAGTTCCTCTTCATTCATGTTTTGACACTGAAACCTTCAGTTTATCTTATGTCTCTTATATTTATTTCGATCTTTACCCCCCTCTCTCCTCTTAAGCTCCTGTATGATGGTGACGGCATCTCTAGGCGTATATGCCCTCGCTAATGGTATAAGCGCCGTAATTTTCATTCTTTTTCCACAATGGGGACATGTTCTGGTCTTGTACCTCGTGTTGGCTAATAATAGCCCGCCACATTTTGGACATCTAACGATGAGATACATCCTTCAGCCACTCCAATAATTGTTTTGCCTCAGGTCTATCAAGCCAGTCGACGACTCCAATTCGTGGAGGGCGCACCCCCCTTAAAACCTCATAGATCTCCTCCACGATCTCCTGTGGAGTCTTATCAGTTGTGTCCACTTCATGGATCCTCTCAGATCCATGGATCTCTATAGCCTCCGATAGGCAGACGTCTAGGAGTTCAGCCTCCACATTCTCCCTCACCTTCCCCGCATCGTATCCCCTCTCCTCCAGCTCATCCCTAAGTCTCCAGGGCGCCCTCCTGAGGACGAAGATCCAGGAACCCTTAGGGGCTATGTCGTGGGCGTAGTGGCCCTCGATGATCAGCCTCCCATATCTACTCAGAAGTCTCTCCACCCTCCTCTTCACGGCCTCGATATCCACGATGGCCGTGTCACGTTCCCCATTCCACTCCTCCATCAATCCCTCCTCGAGGGCCAGCCTGGAGAGATCGAGGTGGCGAGCTTCAAGCCTCTCGGCCAGAAGACGGCTGATGGTCGTCTTCCCCACACCTGGCGAGCCGGTGATGGCTATGATCAGCTTCCCCTTCCTCTCCACATAATCACTAGAGATCGGGGATTTAGGAGACCCAAACATTAATCCCTCCATTTAAATCCCTCTCAAAACCTTTTAAGAGATTCCAGGGAAACGCTACATGCCGTAAGATACTCGATTAGATTGATGAGGGGACTATTCCTCACCCATGAAGCTCCTACTTATAGCCGCCGCGGGATGTACGGCCATAGATGTCTCCCGTCTATTAGGTTGGATGAAGCAGAGCGTTGAGGGGTTGGAGGTGGAGATCGAGGTGAGGGGAGGAATCATCCTCGGATCTATAGGCGCATGGAGATCGTCTATAGGGTTAGAGGGACGTAGACCCTGATCGGGTTAGGAGGGCGGTGGAGCTTAGCCTTGAGAAGTATCGTGGCACCTCGATGACTCAGAGCTGGTGCGGAGGTAGATTATAGAATCAAGGTGGAACCCTAGGGTTAGGGTGTGATGTACTCTATCCTTATCTGGAGTTCTCGGGAGACCTCTATTCCATAACGCTCCTCTAGTGTGGTGATCCCCCGATTCTCTAAGAGACCCCCCACCAATCCAGGTAGATCGCTGGATATTATCGCATAGGTCTCCCTCACCCTCTCCTCAATGGTTAGCTCTGGGTGGGCCTCAGCTATATGCCTGTAGGTTTGATAGGTCTTGTTCATGACGTAGACCTGAAAGGCATTCTCCAGCAGCTCCCTTATCAAGCTGTGCCCCCTATGCCTCGGGTATAGCCAGGGGTAACGTTGACTCTCATTCTCCTCGACCCTATAGGCCTGGATGAAGCGGTCTATGTCGACGATTCTATATCGACCATCGACGATGATGATGGGTATTTCCAATCCCTCATAGGGGTTTTCGCCGCTTAATAGGTCCCTGATATAGTTGTAGAGGCTGAAGGTTTTGAAGCCGTCCCTCGTCAATAGAGACCAGTATAGGAGTCTCCCCTCCTCATCCGTCGCTAAGGGGAGTATGACGGTGGTTCGCAGCTCATAACTCTGGGTTCCCATTCTAAACTTATAGTGCGTGTGGAGGGGCTTAGGTAGATGCCAATATAATCTTCCCATGGGCGTGGAGAGGAGGGGCCTATCCTCAAAGCATAGGGTCTTCACGCCGCTCTCAGGTAGATCCCCATAGATTAGGAGGATGAGATCATTCAGCCCCTTAATCTTTCTCAGATCATAGGTGAGTATCACCGCCACCTCGCCTCTACCGAGGAGTATGAAGCCTGTGAGGGCGTAGACGCCTAGTAGTAGAAGGAGGCCGGCGGCTATTCCCCTAGCCCCCCTCAATCCCTTCACCTCCAGCTCTTCAGCTCCCTCAGCCAGCGGTTGAGGGCCTTATCCCTCCCCAGTACGCGTCTCTCCCTGCTCAATCTGTAGAAAGAGGTTTTAAGCCTGTGATAATAGTCGACGAGGGCTTCCAGGCCGTAATAACTAGCCTGCGCCTGCATCTCAGCGAGTCTCCTAATCAGTCTCCTACAGGCCTTAACCCTAGCCTCTATAGCCGGTGAATGGAGGTCTATGAGGCTTTTTCTCGCCTCCTCCACCAATCCCTGGATACTCTCCCTGAAGTCCTCAAGCTCAGGGCTATCCCTCATCTCAGCCTTCTGCTCCATAAGTTCCCTAAGCCACTCGGCGATCTCCCCCTCTCTTCCCGCTTCTCGAGCCATGTATTGATGCGTTATGATGAGGGTGAGGATCAGGGGTGATAGGCCTAGGATGAAGCCGAGGGCTGTGGCGAAGGGGATGGCGACGGGGTCCAGGACGGTCTCTACAAGCTCACTCGTCAGGAAGAGGTATCTACTTAGATGATATGCCAGAGGTATGAAGGCTAACTTGAAGAGGGGTTCGAAGGCGTAGACGCTTACTGCTGCTCCGCAGAATCTAAGGAACCACGCCCAATCCATACGTTTACCAGCCCTCTCCCCATATCTCCTCCAAAGTTTCTCCTCGAATCTCCTAAGTATATCATCTCCACCTCTTCTAGGCGTGTATAGGATGCGTCTTACGGTTCCCCCGCCCTTATACTCTTCAAAGGCTCTCCATAGTTGATGCCGGCTGTAGCCTATGGTCTCCCCCTCATCTAGGGGGTCTTCTATGAGGTAGTAGTGGATCTCGCCGCTAGTCTCCATCCTTGATCCCCAGTATTTTTAATATGCCTCCCTCGACGAAGGCGAGGGCTTCCCCAACTCTCTCATCGATTGGGTTTTGGAAGGTCTCGGTGGTATAGCTAAGTGTTCCAAATCTATGATGGAGCCATGCTGGACACACCCTTATATCGAGCTTGAAGAGTAGCGGCCCATCTATGGTTCGGCCTACATCGATGGAGATGAGTTGTGGAGGCCAATCCGGCGATGGCTTATCCAGGAGCTTCTGATACTCCCCTCTATAGACCTTAAAGCCCTTCTCAGCGACGTGCCTCATCATTGCCTCCCCGATCTCGAATTCGGGGATCTCCGCCATCAGGGTTCGGACATACTCTAGGCCCAATAGTCTCCTCAGTATCCTCCTCTTGGAGAGGTATCTGGCCAGTCTATTCTCGGGGCGTTTCATCATATTCTCCAATCGGTCTCGGATCTCTGGGGGGATGTAGAAGTTCTCTATGGAGAGGATTCCCGCCCCCTTATAGATGAGGTCAGCCATCTTCCCTATGGTCTCATGGAGGTCGACGGCGAAGGTTGGCCTAAACTCCTCAAGGTACTCCTGGAGTGCAGTTATCCTGGGCGACTTGACGTTGTCGCCCCAAACCACATTAGGGTCTCTAAATCTGACGGCATATTCCAATAGCTGAGCTGGGTGTAGGCTCCCCCTATTCAGTAGTCTCAGTGCTAGGAGCTCCGCCTCGCCCTGTAGGCTATAGGGGCCTCCCTGTGGGGGCCAGTGTTCCTCTCTCCCAGCCATGTCGACTCCCATCCATGCTCTCATGCTGTATCCCTCTGGGTCGTCGACGGGCATGAATGCGATCCGGCTTCTGCTGAGAACCTCTTCGGTGTATCTCCCCTCCTTCTCAAGGCTTCTCATCATCTGCAGTATCGCCAGCGGCCCTGCGGGCTCCCTCCCATGGCATCCGGCCTTTATGAGGATTCGGGCCTCACCGCCGTCGCCGATCTCATAGGCGTTTATCTCATACCCCCTCTCCGTCTCATAGACGGTGATCTTCTCAGCCCCTATCCGCTCGGCTGCCAGCTCCAGCTCCCTGTGTAGCTCCCGATAGGTGGAGAGGCGATATAGGTATTTGGCTCCTATATTGAAGTCGAAGAGTTCCATCTCCTCGTCTTTCATCCTTGAGGGCTTGGTGGCTGCTCTATGTCGCCGCTTGAAACTCTCGATGCTCCATCCCTCATCGTATAGGGGGAATCCCAGGTGGGGTTCTCGGTATCTCCACTCGGTGATGGGGGCGCTGTAGCAGTAGAACTCCTTAAGCTCTGGAAGCCCCATCTTGTCGCAGGTGTGGAGGGCTTCTACGTAGGCCTCGGTCTTATCCTTAGCCCTCTCCATGATCTCCTTGAGCTTCCTCAACCCTGGATGCTCTACGCATTCAATCCTCTCCAAGCCCTTCAGGGTCTTCTCTATCCCACTTTCAACCTCCTCGTAGTAGTCTCTGATCTCCTTGACGATCCTCTTGACGAGGAGGTGGTTTCCCATGAGGAGGTATAGGCCGATGAGGAGGTCTGCTGCCCCTCCGCTGAGGTATCCCCTGATGAGGCCGCTGGCAAGGAAGGTTGGGCCGAGGAAGAGTCTCAGCCATAACGGGTCGAGGAGGCTGAGGTAGTAGCTTAGAAGCCTCTTCAAAACCTCGCTTATGAGCTTCTTATCCCTGTAGAAGGTGTCGAGAAGTCCTTCCTTCACCTGTTTCTCGATGTTCTCAGCCTTCCCATCCGCCGTTAGGAGTTGGATCGTCAATCTCTCCTTCCTCTCCTCCAGCTCCGTGTACATCCCCTCGGCCTCTAGGAACCAGAAGGGGTGTAGGTCTATGTAGAATAGGTCTGGCTCATCCTTCCTGGGAACCCTGTAGACTAGCCACTTCATGCTCCCACATCCATATTCCTCATGGGAGCCGTTATCCTGGGCACCTCAACCTTGAAGCCTAGATAGTAGAGCTTGATCCTCCTCCATAGGCTGGCTGGATTATACTTGGTGTAGAAGCTCTCCTCTTCTCGTAGCTCCCTGATCAGCCAGTCGTAGAACCTCACGGCGGCTTGGAATCCCAGGTTTCTCGCGTAGTCCCTCAACCTCCCGTATAGGTTGATCTCCCCTCCATCGATCTCCGAGAAACGTTCCCGCATCATCTCCACGAGTCTTAACTTGCCCTTGTCCTCCCCCTCAACCACCTCGCATCCCTTAAGCCTCTTGATGGCTCTGTGAACTCCCCGCTCTATGGAGCCGTCTAGCAGCCATCGATATAGGGGCCTGAAGCAGTGGCCGAAGATTAGGATGTGGAAGAAGAATACGTCGACGCAGACGGCGTAGATATTGTAGGGGTAGGGTAGGAAGAGATATGAGGAGATCGCCACGAAGGTGGCGATGGAGTAGGCGATAATCCCCATCAACCTCCAGTATCGATATATCCTCCTATTCTTCTCCACATCTGCGAAGTATCTTGAGAAGGCGTTGTCGAAGGCTCTGGCGATCCTCTCCAACTCTCCTCGACTTAACCTCTCTGGAGAGTAACAATGTATTCTAACTTTATGTTCCACCCCTCCACATCTCATTATATGTTTATCTATTTCTAAGTCAACATAAGCAGTATAATTTAATCCACCACTAATTCTGCCCAATGTTGGTAGAACATAGGCGTCGACATCGATTATCTTCATTTCCTAATCTCTATTGATTTCACTCGATATTTATCTTTTTAGAGCTAGTTGTCTATGATGATAAAAGATGCCATAAGGCTTAATTCCCACCTAATAGAAATTCATCAGACCATGCTAGACCCCATCGCCGTCTTCCTCCTCGCCGTGGGCCTGGCGATGGACTCCATCTCTGTGGCCATAGCCGTGGGGTTGAAGCTGGGTGATAGGCTGCTCCAGGCCTCGAGGCTCTCGATGGCCTTCGGCTTATCCCATATCGCCATGCCGATGCTGGGCTGGTGGCTTGGCCTATCCATCATAGACCTCATCTCAGCCTATGATCATTGGGTGGCTTTCCTACTGTTAACCCTCATAGGGTTGACGATGATCCTCAGGGAGGAGCAGATGGAGCCGCAGCTTTTAGGCCTCTTAAACCTCTTAGCCCTATCCATCGCGACGAGTATAGACGCCATAGCGGCGGGCATCACCCTATATCTGGAACAGGTTCCGATCATCCCCTCAACCCTCCTAATAGGGGTGGTGGTGGCCCTCCTCACCTTTACCGCGGCCCTCGCAAGTGGAAGGATCAGTCGGGGTCTGGGGAGGTGGACTAGGATCGTCGGCGGCTTCATCTTAATCTCCGTTGGTTTGAGGATACTTATGATTCATATTTTAACTTCATGATGTAATCATCTTTATTCGGGAAATGTATTAGAGGTGAATTTCAGTTAAATATGGTTGTATATACATACATCAAGTCGGTGTGTTGAATGTCCAAGAGGAGATCCATGCTTGACATAGTGTTAGATGTCCTCTCCGTGGTTAGGGATGGGGTTGATAAGCCGACTAGGATTATGTATGCCGCAAACCTCTCTTGGAGGCCGACGCAGAGGATTCTAAAGATGATGGTTGAGAGAGGTCTCCTCAAGGTGGTTGAGACGGAGGGGGATGGGAGGACTAAGAGGAGATACCTCATCACCGAGAGAGGGCTCAACGTATTGGAATACTTCGAGAGGGCTAAGGAGCTCCTGGATCTCCCAGTTTAGCCCCATCCCTCGAGGAGGAGGCGGAGGGGAGGGCAACGTTAATAAGCCCTCTCTCCGCACATCGAATTAAAACCGGTGTTTAGGATGGGGTTTAGAGATAAGTTTAGGGATGCTGAACATGCCCTCACCTTCAACGACGTCCTCCTCCTCCCTGGCTGGACAACCGTTGAGCCCTCCGAGGTGGATGTTAGAACACATGTCACTAGAAATGTGATGCTCAACGTCCCCTTCGTCTCCTCCCCCATGGACACCGTCACCGAGAGCGATATGGCCATAGCCCTCGCCAGGCAGGGAGGCCTAGGGGTGCTACATCGAAACTGCTCCATCGAGGAGGAGGTGGAGATGGCGAGGAGGGTGAAGAGGGCTGAATCTCTCATCATCAGGGACGTCATCACCGTCACGCCGGAGACGACGGTGGAGGATCTCCTACGGATGATGGAGCAGCATCGCATACATGGCTTCCCCGTCGTTGAGGATGACAACCGTCTTGTAGGCATCGTCACCTGGAGGGATGTCCGCCTCGCTGATCCACAGCTGAAGGTTAGAGATGTCATGACAAAGGATGTCATAACAGCAACGGAGGACATAACCCTGGAGGAGGCGAAGAGGATTCTCCATAGGCATCGAATCGAGAAGCTCCCCATCGTCGATGGGGAGGGCCGGGTTAGGGGTCTCATAACCATGAGGGACATAACCCTTAAGGGGACATACCCAAACGCCGTGAGAGATGATCAGGGGAGGCTCATCTGCGCCGCCGCCATCTCCCCCTTCGACCTCCGAAGGGCGAAGGCCCTGGACAAGTATGTCGACATACTCGTCGTAGATGTCGCCCACTTCCACAACAAGAACTGCTTCGACGCTACGAGGAGATTGCTGAAGGAGGTCTCGGCGGAGGTAATCGTCGGCAACATCGGAACCTACGAGGCGGCTGAGGACTGCATAACGAAGCTGGACGGCGTCGCTGGGCTGAGGGTTGGCATAGGAAGCGGCTCCATCTGCACCACCAGCATCGTCACCAGGGCTGGGTCTCCGACCCTCTACGCCGTCGCTCAGGCGGCGGACGCCGTTAGGGATTATGGGGCTGACATACCTGTGATGGCCGATGGAGGCATAAGGAATCCTGGAGATGTCGCCGTCGCCCTCGCTGTGGGGGCCAGCTGCGTGATGATGGGAAACGTCTTCGCAGGGTGCACCGAGAGTCCAGGCCGCCTCATCGCCCTCGAGGGCAGATACTATAAGGAGTATTACGGCATGGGGAGCGCAGCTGCGAGGAAGAAGCGCTACGCCTTAGACCGCTATTCACAGCCCTCTAAGACCATCACGGAGGGCGTTGAGGGTTGGGTTCCCTATAGGGGGCCGGTCTCGGAGATCGTCGCCGAGTTCGTCGGAGGCCTGAAGGCTGCGATGGGCTACGTAGGCGCCAGAACCATACCTGAGATGTGGGAGAGGGCTCGGCTGGCCCTGGTGACGGAGAGGGGGGCCGATGAGCTGAAGCCCCACGACATCCTCCTACCAGGCTCCGAGAAGAGGCCCTGAGTGAAGTTTTATCTCCTCCACCCATATCTTAGATGACATGATTAGGCGAGCCCTCATCAGCGTCTATGATAAGGGCGGCCTCGAAATCCTCATCGACGCCCTGAGACGCTTAGACGTTGAGATCATAGCCTCCTCGGGGACTGCTAAGAGGATAAGGGAGCTCGGCTACGACAACATCATAGAGGTCTCAGCCTACACCGGCCACCCTGAAAGCCCTGGAGGCCTGTTGAAGACGCTTCACCCAAGGATTCATGGAGGCATACTCCTCAACCCCCATGACCCGGAGCAGGGGGCCTATATGGAGCGGTATGGCATCGAGGCCTTCAACCTCGTCGTCGTCAATCTCTACCCCTTCGAGGAGGCCGCCTCGAGGGGGCTGGGTCCCAGGGAGGCCGCCGAGTTCATAGACATCGGAGGCCCAGCGATGATCAGGGCTGCGGCTAAGGCTTCACTGCTGCGGGATGACATCACCGTCGTCGTAGACCCCTCACAGTATGAAGCTGTCGCCGAGGCCTTGGATAGATATGGCCATATACCTGATGACTTGAGGAGGAGGCTTGCCCTGGAAGCCTTTAAGAGGACGGCCAAATATGATGAGGCGATAATACGCTACCTGGAGGCCTTGGGATGGGGATGAGGAAGCGTTATAGGACGCCGACCCCTGAGAGCTACCCCAACTCCATATCGGTGCGCATCGGGGATAGGGAGCTCCACTATGAGAAGGCGATGAGCCTCAGATATGGGGAGAATCCCCATCAGCCCGCCGCCCTATATAGGCTGCGGGATGCCCCTGTCATCATCGGGGGATTGGAGCTCCTTAAGATGGGGAAGGGAGGCCTCAGCGAGACGAATGTGGAGGATATAGACAACGCCCTCAACATCCTGAAATACTTTGAGCAGCCAGCCTGTGCGGTTATGAAGCATCTAAACCCCTCAGGGGTTGCCGCAGCGAGGCCTGGAGACAGCCTCAGGGATGTCTATATCAGGGCGAGGGATTGCGACAGGCAGGCTGCCTTCGGAAGCGTCGTCGCCTTCAACGTCGAGGTGGACGCCGAGACGGCTGAGGAGGTGGCCTCAACCTTCGTTGAGGTCGTCGCAGCCCCAGCCTATGGGGAGGGGGCCTTAGAGGTCTTCGAGGGGAGGAGGAGTCTGAGGGTTGTGAGGATCAACGATCCGAGGATGCTCCCCCGATACATCGGAGATGAGGTGAGGCATCTCCGCCTCAGGGTTTTGGCCGACGGCTCCATCGTGCTCTCCACGCCTCTCCTGACGGGGGTTAGGGGCCCTGGGGATGTGAGGGTCGTCACCGAGAGGGAGCCGACGGAGGGGGAGATGAGGGATCTCCTCTTCTCCTGGTATGTCTGTATGAATGTTCGGAGTAATGCTATCGTCGTCTCCAGGGACCTCGCCACCCTCGGCGTTGGGACGGGTCAGCAGGATCGGGTGACGGCTGTTAGGCTGGCTCTGGAGAAGGCTGTGGCTCAGGGGCATGGCGATGAGCTTAGGGGCTCCGTCCTCGCCTCCGATGGCTTCTTCCCCTTCACCGATTCGATTGAGTTGATGGCTGAGTATGGCGTCTCAGCCTGCATCCAGCCTGGAGGCTCCATCAGGGATAGGGAGGTCATAGAGGCCTGTAATGAGTATGGGATAGCGATGGTCTTCACCGATGAGCGGTGCTTCAGACACTTCTAATATAAGGCTTAGACCCCCTGAAGACGGCCTTCAGGCCGCCCTCAGCCCCGCAGATTATACAGATGTCTTTAAAGATGGAGTTCTCCTCATCGATGGATGAGCATAGATGGATGAATTCTCTCCCCCTCAGAGTCTCCCGCTCTCCCCCAAATCGATGAGGGAGATGTAAAAAGGATAAAATGAGGCGGAGGGGGAGATCACCTTCGATGGGTGCCTACCGGAGGGCGGCGCTCTACCTCGCAGTCCTCCTCCTATCGGTCATAATGCTGACCTCCACCATCCACCTCCTCGGAGACCTATCCAGGGTGGATCTAGGTGGATTGAGGATACGGAAGACGAGTAAAGCCAGCGTCGGGGAGGAGGGGCCTAGGAGGCGGGGTGGAGTCCCCGTTGAGGCACTCCCCTCCGGTGGAGGCGCCCTCTTTGAGATACATATGCAGACGGGGACGAGATATCTCCGATGTCGGGTTGGAGAGATATATGACGAAGGCGTGTGGCGTCCCCATGAGGGCTGTAGGCCTCTTCCCTATGAGGGGGGAGCCGTCGACCATAATGTCTCTCTTCCCCTCCCCTACGAGGACTACATCTTCTATGTGAAGCCCCTCGTGAATCTCACCGGCTATATACCGGTCACCCTGAACGTTGAGAACCTCGTATTCGACGGCGATGTGCTTCAATACCCCTCTCTCCAAGTCTTCTACACCGAGGAGGTTTTCCCCCAGGTCTATTGGGTAACCCACAGGCATTATCAATACTCGAAGGAGGAGCTCCTAAGGGCCAGTGTCAAACCTGTAACCCACTGTCTACAAATCCCAGGGGAGATGAAGGAGAGGCTGAGGGAGCTGGCGCTGAGCGCCGTGGGCGACGTCTCAACCCCCTATGAGAAGTTGAAGGCTCTAGAGGCGTATCTGAAGGAGAACTACATCTACGACGCCAACTATACGCCTCCACCCAGTAATCTAGACCCGATAGAGTGGTTCCTATTCTATGAGCGGCGGGGAACCTGCAGCCACTTCAACTCCGCCCTCGCCCTCCTGGCTCGAACTCTGGGCATACCCACTAGAGTTGTGATGGGGTATCTCGTTTCTCCCGACGCTGAGTATCAGGTGGTGACGCCTAAGCATGCTCACACCTATGTGGAGGTTCCCTTCGAGGGTTTAGGGTGGATCATCTTCGACGCCACTCCGGAGGAGACTAGGGAGTCTCCAGGTAAGTCGACTCGTATTCCAACGGTGACGAATATCACGTGGTGTAGCCCCACGGCGCTTAGGGGTGGGAGCTTCATCACCGTGGGGGTCGTCGAGACCTTCAATGGGACTCCGGTCTCCGATATGGAGGTTCAGATCTTCCTGACGCCGAATAAGAATGAGACGGGCCTCCTCGTAGGCGTGGGAGTCGTCCATGACGGCCTCTTCAACGTCACCTGTCGAGTTCCACCTGAGGCTGATGTCGGTGATTACCACGTGGTTGCGAGGGCTGTAGGCAACGCCGTCTATATGGAGTCTTGGAGTGATCCGAGGCTTAAGTTGATGTCGAGAACTGAGGTGGTGGTGGAGCCCTCCTATAAGGCCTATGTGGGCGAGGAGGCCGTCATCAGGGGGAGGGTTAAAGACCCCCTGACAGGTAAGCCTATAGCGAATATCACCCTCACAGTCGAGGTGGATGGCGAAACCTATCTCGTGGAGACCGATGGGGAGGGATGCTTCACCTTCACCTACACACCTGAATCCGAAGGGGAGAAGACCATCAGGTTTTTGATTCCACCCTCCGAATATTATCTACCATCAGAGGGGAGGGTCACCCTCCAGATAGAGCCTAGGAGGAGCTCTCCCATAGCGGTTTTACTCAGCTTCCCCCACAATCTAATAATAGCGACGGCTGGAGGCTTAATAGCCGTGGCGCTGATGATTGGGAGGAGGGGTAAGGAGGAGGCTAAGGCTGAGGAGAAGCCGGATGTAGAGGCGGAGCCCCCCCTAGAGGAGCCACCCCTCACCTATGACACCTATAGGGAGGGGGTTGTAAAGCTCTATAATCGCCTATACATCAGGGCTAAGAGGCGATTCGGCGTAGGGGATAACCTGACGCCTCGGGAGCTCCAAGCCTTCCTATTGAGGCATCTACCCGATGGAGCCGCATATCCCCTTGAGGTTCTGGTCTCAACCTTCGAGAAGGCCAACTACGGCGGGGTAGAGCCGACGGCTGGGGAGTTTGAGCGCTGCAGGGATGCCTTAGACGTCTTGATGGAGTTGATGGAGCATGGGGATTAAGAGAGTCGTCGTCAGGAACACCCTGCTCTACGCTTCCCTAGCGTTCCCCCTCCTCTGGGCCATGCTGATTTGGAGGCCAACCCTCGGGGAGTTCGGTTCGTTGCTTCCAAATTTGCCCGCTAAGATGGCCTCCATGGAGCTCTCCCCCCTCTTCCTCTCCTTATTAGCCTCTGCCTCCACCTTCTACGCCGGCAGCATAATCGGAGCCATCTTCGAGGGCAGCGCAAAGGAGCTCCTCGTCGGCAGCCTCTACGCGGCGAGCTTCGCCCTTCTCCTAAGCCTCCCCCTCATATATGCCCCAGGCTCAGAGGTTTACAGCTCCCTCGGCCTCTACATCCTCCTCTCCTTCCTCACCTTAATCCTACACAACGTCGCCTCCACCCTCCTGAAGCTTAGGGGCCTCCTATCCCTCAGATCTCTCTCCGCCAGCGCCGCCATCTACATAGAGGGCCTTGCCATATCCAGGATCATCGACATCGCCCTCAGAAATCTCCCATTCCCTCTCCCACCGGATCTCTCCAGGCTGCTCTACATGGCCATGACGGCCTCAGCCCTCCTCTCCCTCCCCTCCGCCTTTAAAGGATCTAGGAGTAATGCCCTGGCGTCTATAGGTGAGGCCTCATCGAAGTATCATATCATAATCCCCTCCACCATCGTTGCAGCCCTCTACTTCGGCTATTATAGGGAGAATCTGTCGACGCTTCTCCCGAGTCTCTCCCCCCTCTCACCCTATCTGGAGTGGATGTTTATCACAGCCCTAGCCGCCCTCGTCTATAGGGGCGCCAGGAAATCCATCGAGGTTTCAGCCCTCGACAGGGTTGGAGATTGGGCTAGGCATATACAGGAGGTCTCCACCTATAGGGGTGAGAGGCTGTCGGAGCTGACATCTGCCATGGAGGAGTTCATAACTCAGGGTAGGAAGGAGAGGCTCATCCTACTCCTAAGCCTCATACTCCACGATGAGGGCTTAAGTGAGGGGGAGGTAGAGCGGATCCTCTCCCCCCTCCTAGAGCATAGAGATAAACCTAAACCAATTCTCTCTATCAAGGGACGAGTGGAATCCCTGGAGAGGAGGGACATCGAGAGGCGTAGCAGAGTTCTGGAGAGGGTGGTTGAGAGGATCACAACCCTAAGCCATATACCCATCAGCGTGGAGGGGGTAGAGGCAAGGTGAATGTTGAGAAGGTTAGGGATCTAGCCACGGCGATCCTGGACGAGGTGAATAGGTTTTACGTTGGGAAGAGATTGATGCTGAGGAAGCTTCTATCAGCCGCCCTCGCCAACGGCCACGTCCTCTTCGAGGATTACCCTGGACTTGGGAAGACGCTGCTCGCCAAGGCGCTGGCGCGGGTGACGGGATGCAGCTGGAGACGCATACAGTTCACTCCGGATCTGATGCCGGCGGACATCCTTGGAACCAGGGTCTGGCGTATAAGGGAGGCCCGCTTCGTCTTGGAGAAGGGGCCCATCTTCACCAACATCCTATTGGCCGATGAGATCAATCGTTCACCGCCTAAGACTCAGTCAGCCCTGTTGGAGGCGATGGAGGAGCGTCAGGTCACCATAGAGGGTGAGACACATCGATTGGAGCAGCCCTTCTTCGTAATCGCCACCCAGAACCCGATAGAGCTGGAGGGAACCTATCCGCTGCCTGAGGCCCAGCTGGATAGGTTTCTGGTGAAGCTCTCCATCGGCTACGTCGAGACCCAGAGGGAGGAGAGCCTCATACTGAAGAGGAGAATCCTATGGAAGAAGGATGACCCCACATCGCTGATGGAGCCTGTGACGGATCAGAGAACCTTCGTAGAGATGCAACGCTTCATAGAGGAGGATATCTACGTCGACGATCAGATCATCGACTACATCACAGCCATAGTCAGGGCTACCCGCAGCCACTACGCCGTCGAGGTCGGATCCAGCCCAAGGGGAGGCCTCGCCCTCCTTAAGCTCTCAAGGGCTCACGCCGCCATCTCGGGTCGAGACTTTGTCACGCCTGATGATGTGAAGCTCTTCGCCTTCGACGCCCTTGGGCATAGGCTGATCCTGAGGATGGAGTATGCCCTTGAGGGTAAGGTGACGCCTGGAGATGTCATAAGGGAGATCCTCGATAAGATAGAGGTTCCCAGGGATTTCCTACGTAGGTGAAGCCCGCTTGTCGACTCGGGAGGCGCTGGAGCCTGCGGTCACCTCCTTCGCCTTCATAGTCTTCGGAATGCTTCTAGGCAACGTGATCCTAATCCTCGTCGGCCTCCTCCCCCTCCTCTTCATCGTCCTCTCGCTGCTCATCCCTCCGCCCCAGGAGGTGGAGGTGGAGCGCATAGGGGAGGATCAAAGCCTATTAGTCGATGAACAGTTCTCCGAGACCATCAGGATTAGGGTTAGAGGAGGCATCGGCATCGTAACCATCGGCGACATCCTCCCATCCTCCTTCAGCCTCGAGGATGGAACCAACTTCAAGGCTCTTTGGAAGGGCGTCGGCGACGTGGAGGCAGCCATCAGCTATACAGCCACCTGCGCCAGGAGAGGCCTATACCAGCTGGAGGGAGTCCACTATGAGGCCAGGCATTTCCTACGGATGTTGAAAACCGATATCGGGCTGGTGGAGGCTCCTAGAACCATCACCGTCAGGCCGAGACCCCTATTGGTAAGGCGGGTTAGGCATAGGGAGGCCGTCTCAGCTATCCCCATGCCAGCTGAGGCTAAGTATCGATTCGGAATTCCCACGACCGATTTCCTTGAGGTGAGGGACTACGCCCCAGGGGATCCCTATAGGATGATAAACTGGAAGGCGACGGCTAGGAGGCTCTCAGCCTCGCCGAGTCCACTTCAGGTCAACGAGTATGAGAGGGAGGGGCGGAAGGTCGTATGGATATTCCTAGACTCGGCTCCCCACATGGCGGCTGGAACCACGCTTCGAAGCGCATTAGACTACGCCGTCCAGGCCGCCCTCGGGTTGGCTGACTTCTATCTAAGCCGTGGATGTAGAGTTGGATTAGCCATCTACAATCATGATGCCTATCGATGGGAGGGCCCCTTCGAGAGGAGGGTTAAGCCTCCACCGGAGCTTCTCAAGGCTCTCTCAGGCCTCAAAGCCCTGGAGCCGCCGATGGAGATGCCTGATGAGGCGGAGGGGGTTAAGATGCCTCAGAGCCGGATAATCTTCCCCGATGTAGGCCGGAGACAGCGATATAGGTTGACGAAGGAGATGGTTAAAGTCGAGATCGGATACAGCCTAGAGTCGCTGAGGGAGGTGGTTCACAGCTGTCGGGGGCATCTGAGGGGGTCTAGACCCCTCTTCATCATCATTACCATGGTGGAGGCGGGTGAGCTTGAGGGGCTTCTAGAGGGCGTAAAGGCTCTTTACCGCTATACTCTGAGGGGTAGGAGGCCGAGTATTATGCTGCTCGATGTGAGAGGAGACAGGTTGGCGGTGAGGACGAGGGAGGAGGAGCTGGCCTCTAGGATCGTTAAGAGGGAGCTGGAGACGGCTTACATAGCTCTAAGAGGGCTGGGGGTTGAGATCGTATCCTGGAATCCGAGGGATGAGAGCTTCGTTGAGATCCTGGCTAGGAGGGTGAGATATGGGCGTTGAAAGGTCTATAAGGGGTGTGGAGCTTCTCCTCGCCGTGGCCCCCAGCTATCTCTCAGCCCTCCTCCTGGTGAAGAGCGGCCTCTATGTAGAGTTTAAGAGTCTCACCCTCCCAATCCTAGGCCTCCTCGGTCTACCCCTCGAAGCCTATCTCGATTTGATGCCCCTCGCAGCAGCCGTGCTGCTTTCGCTGCTCATCTGGAGGAGGGGGAGTGAATCGGCCTATGCTAAGCTCTTCAGCCTCAACCTCCTCATGTTCTTCCCAGCCGTCCTCGACTACAGCCACTTCAACTGGGTTATGCTGAT
The DNA here is from genome assembly GCA_029259285.1 of Candidatus Bathyarchaeota archaeon. GTDB lineage: Archaea > Thermoproteota > Bathyarchaeia > TCS64 > B23 > B23. The sequence continues at coordinate 34,721 of JAPDJB010000052.1, forward strand.
ACTCCCCTACACCCCTAGGGCTGAGATGCCGCTTCTAACCTTCATCACAGGCCTACTACTCCAGCTCTCATATCTAACCATCAGATCTACACTCCTCATCCGATATACGAGGGATGAGCTTCTAGGTCGAGGGGCTGAACCCGAGGATGTCGACGCCATCTCCAAGGGGCAGATAGCCTACCTCACCTTAATCCTAACGGCCTCAACTCTGATGCTGGCAGCCATATATCTCGCCCTCCCCCACCTGGAGGCCCTATTGAGGGCTGAGATGTCGGGGATCCCCTATACGCATATAACCATCGGCTTCTCAGCCACCCTCCTCATAGCCATCGCCACCCTTCTCTTCCTAAAGGGCTGGAAGAGATGACAAGGAGGCAAATCAGAGCTGGAAAATCGGCTTCCCCTGGGAGACCCCCTTTATATCATCCAACCCCCAATTCTTCATCATCTGGTGAATGAGATGAGGAGAGTGCTGGAGGCCGCTAAGAGGATTAGGCGTCTAGAGGTTCAGGGGGCCACGAACGTCGCCCTCACAGCCATAAGGGCCTTGGTGGAGCAGATGCGGGAATCGAGGGCTGAGAGCCGTGAGGAGGCCCTGGCCGAGATAGAGGAGGCCCGAGACATCCTCTTCGGGGCGAGGGAGACTGAGCCCTTCATGAGGAATACCCTCAGATACATAGAGTGGAGGGTTAGGGCTGCCAGGTGGGAGAGCGTCGAGGAGCTCAACCGGCTGATGGAGGCCGTGGCCGAGGAGCTCATACAGCGCTTCAGGGAGGCCCGTAAACGCATCGAGGACGTCGGCTCCAGGCGCATACTCCCTGGAACCCGCATCCTCACCCACTGCCACTCCTCAGCTGTCATAGCCGTCCTCGGAGCAGCTAAGAGGAGGGGAATAGAATTCGAGGTGATCTGCACCGAGACCAGGCCCCTATACCAGGGGCGCATCACAGCCAGGGAGCTTCTGGAGATGGGGGTTAAGACGACGATGATCGTCGACTCGGCTGTTAGAACCTTCCTGAAGCAGGTTGACCTAGTCCTCGTCGGGGCAGATGCCATAACATCCGAGGGGAACATCATCAACAAGATCGGAACAAGCCTCATCGCCCTCGCAGCCCAGGAGGCCCGAGTCCCCTTCTACGTCGTCACGGAGCTGCTGAAGTTTGATCCGCAGACAATCCACGGCGACTATGAGGCGATAGAGGAGAGGGCTGCCTCGGAGATATGGCCCGACGCCCCAGAGGGCCTAGCCATAAGGAATCCAGCCTTCGAAGTCACCAGAAGAGACTACATACATGGAATCATCTGTGAGGAGGGGGTCATATCGCCCCACTCGATTTTGGAGGCCGTAAGGCGTCGATACCCCTGGATACTCGAATCCGTCGGCATACCAGCCTAACCAGGTTTTTGTCGAGGAAAACAATTAAACACCTGAAATCCAACTATTCGACAACATGCCCCTAAAGGTCTCAATAGAACCCCGAGAGGAGTGTATAGGATGCGGGAACTGCCAGGCAAACTGCCCCCAAGTCTTCGAGCTCATCCCAGAAGACGGCCTATCGGCCATCAGAGCCGGATATAGAGGCGCCTCCCAAGCCGAGGGCGAAGTCCCAGACGACCTGGAGAGCTGCGTGAGGGACGCAGCGGAACTCTGCCCCGTAAACATAATCCACGTGGAGAAGACGAGTTAGACTTCTCTCATTCTCTCCCAGATATTTTCAGTCCAAGTTCCTTTAGTCGTTCGAAGTGGTGGTTCCTTGTTTTCAGCGTCAGATCGTTGGCGAGGGCTGTGGCGGCTATAAGTAGATCGG
>JAPDJB010000013.1 GCA_029259285.1 Candidatus Bathyarchaeota archaeon
CGGGAAGCGGCAGCTCGGCCTTCGCTTCGCCCCCCTCCACGACGATGAGGCCTCCATTCATCTCCCTTAGCCTATTGGCCGCTGTGCAGATGTCCCTGTCGTCGACGCCTACTGCTATGAGGTTGTGGGAGTCATGGGCGACGGTGGAGGCGATGGCTCCGGATTTTAGGCCGAAGCCCTTGACGAAGCCCCTGCCTATGCGTCCACTCCCCCTATGACGCTCGAAGACGCATACCTTCAATACGTCATTCTCCACATCGGGCTTCACTACGCCCCCATCGACGCTGAGGGTGTGGGTCAGGCTATCGGTGTATATCTGATCCTCAATCACCCCGATGACCCTAACCCTCGCCTCATCGCCCTCATATCGGATCTCGATTCGGTCAGGTGTGGCTGGGGGCATATTCATCGTCCTCCTCCTCGCAGCGTCTGGTAGATCACCCCTAATCCCCGCGAGGTAGCGGCCCTCCCTGGCGGCGATCTCGCCGTCTAGGATGATGAGGCTGGCCTCGAAATCCCTGAGGTTGTTCACGACGACTAGGTCTGCCGACTTGCCTGGGGAGATGGCGCCTAGATGTCTGAGGCCGAAATACTCGGCTGGATTCAGGGTTGCCATCCTCACCGCCTCTATGGGGTCTACACCCTCCTCCACGGCCCTTCGGAGACATCTATCCATGTGGCCGTCAGAGAGTATGTCATCCACATGTATGTCATCTGAGACAAACATTAGGCGTCTATAACCCCTCCTGGCGAGGGGTGCGAGGGCCTTGAGGTTTTTTGAGGCTGACCCCTCACGGATCATGATCCACATGCCCTGAGAGAGCTTCTCATAGGCCTCCCCTGGGGAGATGCACTCGTGATCAGACCCTATGCCCGTTGAGATGTAGGCTGACAGCTCCGCTCCTCTCAGCCCTGGGGCGTGGCCGTCGACGGCGGCGTCGCTGAAGGCCTTCAACTTCGAGATGACATCCTCATCGAGGCTGAGGACTCCTGGATAGTTCATCATCTCCCCGAGGCCGATGACTTCGGGGAGCCTCCTCAACTTCTGGAGCTCCTCGACGCCGAGCTCTGCGCCAGAGGTTTCGAGATTGGTGGCTGGGACGCAGGAGGGGGCCATGACATAGACCTTCAGCGGAGTCCTCCTCGCGTCCTCCACCATGAATCTGACGCCTTCGACGCCGAGGACGTTGGCTATCTCGTGGGGGTCGATGACTACGCATCCCGTCCCCCTTGGGATGACGGCCTCGGCGAAGCGGCTGGGGGTGAGGAGGGAGCTCTCTATGTGGAGGTGGCCGTCGATGTAGGCGGGGAGGATGACCCCCTCAACCTCCAGGCTCTCCCTCGCCTTCAGGGGTTTGGAGCCGACATAGGCTATGCGACCACCCTTAACTGCGATATAGGCGTCTTGAAGCTCACCTATATAGACGTTGAGGAGGGTTCCATGGAGCTGTAGGTCTGCTGGGGCTTCACCCAGGGCGACCTCTATGAGCTCCTCCATCGACATCAATTAGGGGTATGCCCAGGGGCATTTAGGGTTTAGGAGGCTCGCAACCCATTTTAGAGGCTTTAGGGAAGTGTGGATGATGCGTTATGGCTGAGACCCGATTCATCGCCCCAAGCTGGAGCGACATCGAGGATATGGTCTCCAGGATCGCGGAGGAGGTTATGCGGAGGGGCTTCAGACCCGACCTCATCCTAGGAGTCTCAAGGGGGGGCATAATACCGGCGCTCCTCCTCTCCGATAGGTTGGAGGCGCCCGTCGACATCATAGGGGTGAGATTCTATAAGGGGGTGGGCGACGTGGAGGAGAGGCCTCACATCGTTCAGGATGTCTCCACACCCCTGGAGGGTAAGCGGATTCTCATCGTCGACGATGTCTCCGATACGGGGCACACCCTCAAGCTGGTGAGGAGCTACGTGGAGGAGCGTGGAGCGGAGGAGGTGATGGTCTGCACGCTTCATTACAAGCCCTGGGCGGTCTATAGGCCGGACTATTATGTTGAGGAGACTGAGGCCTGGGTCATCTACCCATGGGAGGTGAGGGAGACGATGGAGTATCTCTCAAGGAAGCTGAGGGGGGAGGGGTTGAGCTGGGGGGAGATACGTGAGGAGATGAGGAGGAGGGGAATCCCAGATGAGATGCTGGAGATGCTAGGGGCGGGGGAGACCTCTAATCCTCTTTAAGATCTCCCCGATGACTTCGGGGCTGAAGCCCCAGAGGAGGGCTAGGGCATTCGCATCGGCCTCATCGCCGCTGAGGATCGCCTCCCAGGAGGATTAATCTCCCCTCTCCGTGAGGGCGTGGATGAGGTGGCCCAGCTCGTGGGCGAGGCGCCAGAGCGCTCCCCTCATCAGCCTCCCGATACCTAACCCTATTTATGGTGAGCCTGAAGCGTTTTAGGTCTCTGGTGGAGGCCTCTGCGAACATCCACTCTGGGAGATCATCCATCCTCACCTCGACGTCTGATAATAGCCTCCTAGAGGTTTCATCCATGGAGCCTATCACGGCCTCTATCTCGCTTTAGCCTCAGCCTCCTCATATTGGAACCCTTGATCCATCCGAGGGAGATCAGCGTGATGAAGTTTAATTCCTTCGCAATAAGGTAAGGTTATTAGTTTTAAGGTTATTAGGGATTTGGAGGGATATCCATGCCCCATCCCTACATCCCAAACAGCGTCTCTGAGATCAAGGAGAAGATGATGGAGGAGATGGGGATTAAATCCATCGAAGACCTATACGCCGACATACCCACCGAAGTTCGATTTGAGGGGAAGCTGAGGATTCCAGGGCCCTACACGGAGCAGGAGGTCAGGCGGAGGGTTGAGACCCTGCTGGGGAGGAACCGTAGATTCAGGTGTCCACCCTTCCTCGGCGGAGGGGTCTGGCCCCACTACGTCCCAGCCGTCGTCGACGAGATCGTCAGCCGAGCCGAATTCCTCACCAGCTACACCCCCTATCAACCCGAGATCACACAGGGGATGCTGCAAACCCTCTTCGAGTATCAAAGCCTCATCTGCGAGCTAACGGGGATGGAGGTGGCCAACTCATCGATGTATGACTGGGCCACAGCCCTCGGCGAGGCGGCCAGGATGGCTGGGAGATTGACGAGGAGAAGCACAATCCTCGTCCCCTATCTGATGAGCCCCAATAGATTGGCGGTTCTAAGAGCCTACACCGAGCCCGTAGACATGAAAGTCGTCCAGGTCGACTATGATGAGGTGACTGGCCTCATAGACCTAGAGGATTTGAAGGAGAAGCTCAGCGACGATACCGCTGCGGTCTATGTTGAGAACCCCTCCTATCTCGGCTTCGTCGAGGAGGGCGTCGACGCCATAGCTGAGGCGGCCCACGACATTGGAGCCCTCTTCATCGTCGGCGTCGACCCAATCTCCCTAGGCCTCCTAAGGCCGCCTGGGGATTATGGCGCCGACATCGTCATCGGGGAGGGGCAGCCCCTCGGAAACCATATAAACTTCGGGGGGCCTCTCCTCGGCATCTTCGCCTGCAGGGGGGAGCCCAGGATGATCAGGCAGATGCCTGGACGCATAATAGGGATGACCACAACCCTAGACGGCTCGGAGAGGGGGTTCGTGATGACGCTTCAGACGAGGGAGCAGCATATCAGGAGGGAGAGGGCGACGTCGAACATCTGCACCAATCAGGCCCTCTGCGCCGTGGCGGCGGCCGTCTACCTATCGCTCCTCGGCCCAAACGGCCTGAGGGAGCTGGCTGAGCTGATCACGAGTAGGGCCCACTATGCCATGAGGCGGATCGGGGAGCTCACGGGGGTGAGGGCGCCCCTCTTCAGCAGCTATCACTTCAAGGAGTTCACGGTCTCCTTCGAGGGGAAATCCGTCGAGGAGGTTCATAGAGGGCTGCTGGAGAGGGGCATCCACGGCGGGAAGAGTCTCATCGAGGAGTTCCCTGAAATTGGGGAGACAGCCCTCTATTGCGTCACAGAGCTTCACACGAAGGAGGACATCGACCTCCTAGTCTCAGCGTTGGAGGAGGTGTTGGGATGAGGAGGTTTAGACAGGCGGATTGGGATGAGCCCCTCATCTTCGAGCTTAGCCGCCCAGGTCGAGTTGGCTTCACGCCGCCGAAGGCCGAGCCGGAGGTGTGCGACGCCGCCGGAGACATAGAGGAGCTGGTTCCACAGAATATGCTCCGAAGGGAGCCTCCACATCTGCCGGAGGTCTCGGAGGTTATGGTGGTGAGACACTACATCCATCTATCGCAGATGAACTACGGCGTAAACTCCGGAGCCTTCTACCCGCTTGGGAGCTGCACCATGAAGTATAACCCCATCATCAACGAGGTCTTAGCCTCAAACCCTGGGTTGACGGAGCTCCACCCAGAGCAGGATGAGTCGACGATTCAGGGAGTTCTGGAGATGATGTATCAGCTGAAGAGTTGGCTCCTAGAGATCACGGGGATGGACGACGGAACCCTCCAGCCGGCGGCTGGAGCCCACGGCGAATTCCTCGGCTGCCTATTGATCAGGGCCTACCACGAGGATCGAGGTGAGATCGATGTGAGGAGGGAGATCATCGTCCCCGACTCGGCTCATGGAACAAACCCTGCAAGCGCCATGATGGCTGGCTTCAAGGTTGTGGAGATACCCTCAAGGGAGGATGGATGCGTTGACCTTGAGGCTCTGAGAAGCGTGGTGGGGGAGCAGACGGCGGGGATGATGCTGACAAATCCCAATACGCTGGGCATCTTCGAGAGCGACATCGTCGAGATCGCCAGGATCATCCATGAGGCTGGGGGATTGATGTATTACGATGGGGCTAACCTCAACGCCATCCTCGGGAGATGTAGACCTGGAGACATGGGCTTCGACATCGTCCACCTCAACCTCCATAAGACCTTCTCGACGCCCCACGGCGGTGGAGGGCCAGGCTCAGGCCCCATCCTCGTTAAGGAATTCCTATCGGACTTCCTCCCCGTCCCGACGGTGGAGAGGGGGGAGGAGGGATACTACCTCAGCTACGACAGGCCTAAGACCATAGGGAGAATTCACGGCTACTATGGGAACGTCAACCCCATGCTGAAGGCCTACGCCTACATACTCTCCATGGGCCCCGAGGGCCTGAAGGAGGCGGCTGAGATCTCGGTGCTGAACGCCAACTACATAGCGAGGAAGCTGATGAAGGTGAGGGGGATAACGCTGCCCAGAGCCCCTGAGAGGCCTAGGAAACATGAGGCCGTGCTAAGCGCCTCGGAGATGGAGAGGGAGACGGGTGTGAGAACCCTGAACATCGCCAAGGCCCTCCTGGATAGGGGGCTGCACGCCCCGACGGTCTACTTCCCCCTCATCGTCCCAGAGGCCTTGATGATAGAGCCGACGGAGACGGAGCCCCTGGAGGCCTTAGACGCCTTCATCGAGGCCATCGAGGAGATATCGGAGATCGCCTACTCCAAGCCTGAGGAGGTGCTCTCAGCTCCGAGGAATACGGCTGTTGGGAGGCTCGACGAGGCTAAGGCGGCCCATCCGAAGACCCTCTGCCTCAGCTGGAGGATGTATAGGGAGCGCTTCGGGGGAGACTAGATGCCCATAATCCCCCTCCTATCGGCATTGGGCTGGGAGTTCCTTAAGGAGCCTCCAGCCTCCACGCTCTTCATCCTCCTACTCTCAGCGGCTGTGAACCTCGCAGTCGGCGTCGCTAACAGGATGGTCATAGATCTAGATGAGTATCGTAGATGGATGATAGAGTCCAGCAGGCTGAGGAGGGAGATGATGGAGGCCGTTAGGAGGGGGGATCAACGCAGGGTGGCGAGGCTTCAGAAGCGTCAGCAGAGGATGATGGCTGAGCAGTCTAAGATGACGATGGAGAGGATGAAGTTAACCCTATTCTTCTTTCTCCCCCTCATCCTCATCTGGAATTTCCTCATCAAATTCTTCGGTAAGGCACCCATCGCCTACATGCCCTTCAAGGCTCCATGGATAGGGGAGACCCTCAACATAACGGTCTGGTATATCCTCTGCTCCCTCGCAACCAACGTCGTCATCTCCAGAGCCTTGGGATTAACCTTCGAGATAGAGGCGGGGGAGGAGGTTGCCCAGAAGACGTAGGGGATTGGTCATCACCTTCAGCGGCCTCCATGGAAGCGGAACCCCAACCCAGGCTAGAAGGCTGGCTGAGGCCCTCGGCCTCAGATACGTCTCAGCAGGCCTCCTCTTCAGACGCATAGCAGAGGAGAGAGGTCTCACCCTGGAGGAGCTCTCGAGGCTTGCGGAGGAGAACCCAGAGCTGGATAGGATGATAGATGAGAGAACAAAGGAGGAGGCAAGGCGAGGCGGAGTCGTCATCGACGCCACCCTAGCCGGATGGATGGCTGAGAATGCAGACCTAAAGATATTCCTCACGGCGCCCCTGGAGGAGCGTATAAGACGCATAGCACGGAGGGAGGGGCTATCCCTGGAGGAGGCGAGGAGGGAGACCTTGAGGAGAGAACAGAGCGAGAGGGAGAGGTTTAAGAGGTATTATGGCATAGACATCAACGACCTCTCCATCTACGACATAGTGTTGAATACAGCCCTCTTCAAACCGGATGCGACTGCGAGGATACTGAGGAGGATCGTCCAGGAACTCCAGGGGGAGAGAAAATGATCTTACAATGACTGTAAGATCAACGATTATGGCTGAACCATAAAAGATATGGAGGGCTTTTGATCTATCCGAGACAGCTCCCATGGAGGTGTAGGGATGCCGCTGATCGAGGTTGGCAGGATCTGCGTGAAGACGAGGGGGAGGGAGGCTGGGAGGCGCTGCGTCATCGTCGACGTCATCGACAGAAACTTCGTCCTCATCACGGGGCCGAGGGATGTGACCGGCGTCAGGAGGCGGAGGGCGAACATTGATCACCTAAGGCCGCTTGATGAGAAGATAGACATCAGGCCTGGAGCCTCAGATGAGGAGGTTAAGGCAGCCCTGGGGCTGAAGATTGAGACTCAGCTCTTAGAATCCTGGGAGGGCTGAGTCTCAATCTCAGCTCCCTCTAGGAGTCTTGAAAGAAGCCGTATGAGGAGCTGATCCTCGGAGTAGATGGCCTCCACCAGGCGTCCACGATGACCCGAAGCCTCAACTCCAGCTAGGAGAAGCCTCCCCCCATCGGAGATGAGTAGTAGAATGGAGACGTCGAGAGGCATCCTCCTCACCTCGAAGAGATAGGAAAGCTCCCGAGCTAGATGATTCATCTCGGGATGGAGGGGGGAGAATATCTTAACCTCCACACCCCGCTCATAAAGCTCATCCAACTCCCTATGGGCATCGTTGAATAGGATCGGAAGCGATAGACCTCCAGCGAGGATCAGGAGGCTATACCTCGAATGTCGGAGAAGCTCCCTACATCTCAGCATTATCTCATCCCCGCCATCTATATACCAGAACTCTCCTCGAATTGGGCGATGGAACTCCCTAGAGGCCTGATAGATGCCCATCAACATGGTTAGAAGAGTGGAGAAATCCTCAACCCTCCTCCTAGCCGCGCCGAGCAGCGCTCCAAAGGCCTCACTGGGCGGGGTGGGAACGAATAGGCTGGGATTCCCAGGCATCTCCCTGATCAGGCCTATCTCCATCAGCCTTCTCAGAGCCGTATAGATCTTGGTTCTCGGCACCCCCGTGAGGGCGCTGATCCTCCTAGCCCGAGAGCAGCCGAGGCCTAGGAGGCATAGATCTTGGCCTCATACTCGGAGAGACCGGCATACTCAGCCAGCTTAGGCCAGAGGGTTAGGGCCTCTATGAGAACTGATTCACCCATAGGCGTTGAGGCCCCTTCCATTGGGGAGTCTCCCCATCTGAGGCTCATCATGTTTAGGGTCGATTTCAACACTTTTCCAATTTTCCCAGGATATTATCGGTCATCTCAATATCAGAAAATATGTTAAGGAGCTAACCGCGGAAAATCAGCTTCTAATTTATTGGGGATCCACCCCTAGAGGAGGGGTTGAGGCCATATTATTGGATTTTTAAGTATTAAGAAACTCAGTATTATATGGCTTGGAGGCGCTGAGGGAGAGGCTTAGGGTTCTGGGGAAGAGATGCTCGATGGAGATAATAGCCCTCCTCTCGGAGGGGCCTAGATACATCTCCCAGCTCTCAGAGGAGTTGGGAGTCCCCTATGCGACGATTCAAAACAGGGTGGTTGAGCTGGAGAGAGCTGGCCTGGTGGAGGTGATAGACGCCTTCGACGAAGCATCTAAGAGGGCTGTGAGACTTGTGAGGGCTGTGAACTTCAGATTGGAGATCTCGCCTAGAGTGCTGAGGGAGCTATGGATGGGAGAAGCCGAGGCGAGAATCCCCCATCGAATAAGGATATCCACATATCGCAGAGAGGGTGGAAGAACGCTGGGAACACTGAGGAGGGAGAGTTAGCGATAATAGGTGTTTCGGGGAGATACATATCGTGATCCCGAGGGGAGATGCCAGCATCTATACTCGAAGCCTCTATGGATGTGAGGCGTCTGAGGTCTCCGACGTCGTAGCCCTCACCCCGATAGATGACATCATCCAGGGTTTAAGGGAGAGGGGAGAGGAGACCATAGAGCTTAAGGGATTCTTCAAGGGATTCCACGCCCACATCGGCGGCAGACGATTCACCCTCTTCAAATCCCTCATAGGCAGTCCAGGAGCCGGCGACTGCCTCTACTATCTCAGATTCACCCCCTGCCGCTATGTGATCTACACGGGGCTGATAGGGGCATTACAGGATTGGATAGAGGTTGGAGACCTTATCATCCCCACCTCAGCCTATAGGGGTGAGGGAGCCTCAAAATACTTCGTCGATGAGGCCTACCCCGCCGCTGCCGACTTCCAGCTCCTACGCAGATTCTCAGACATACTCGACGAACTCCTCAAGGGGGAGGAGATCAAAACCCATTACGGCGCGATCTACACGACAGACTCCTTCGCCTCCGAGACGGATGAGTTCCTAGAGAGGTGGAGGAGCCGCCGCCTCATAGGCATCGAGATGGAGACCTCGGCGATATACACCATAGCGAGGCTAATTGGCATCAAGGCCGCAGCCATCCACCTGGTGAGCGACAACCCTATAACGGGTAAAACCCTCTTCCACAAACTCCCAGAGGGGGATAAGCGACGCATGGAAAGGGGTAGAGGCCTCCTCATCGAGGCCTTAGCCAGACTCATCGAGAGCCTTTAACCTCAACTCCCTATAGGCCCTCCTAGCAGCCTCATAGGTCTCCCTCATCTCCCCCTCCGAGACAACCCCGACAGCCGCACTCCCAACATATCGATATACGAATCTAAAGGCCTCCAGGGGCCTTAGACGTCCAGCTGCTAGAGGCTTGATGGCTATCACCCCAAACCTACAACGCCTGATGGCCTCCAGGCTTTCATCAAAGCTGGGCTCCATAGCATAGCCAACCCTATTGAGGGGGGCCAAAACCACCTTGATGGGCAGCTCAACCCTCTCCAGCCAGGGGATGGTCAGACCTGGCCTATGGGTTGCTACACCTCCATGAGCCCCATACTCCTCTATAACCTCCAACCTCCTAGCTATGGCATCCACATCCCCTCTATCAGCCACCTCTGCGTGGACAGCCACAGCCTCAGGCTCTAGGGGGGAGAGTCGGTTCAGGATTTCCCTCAAAGCCCTGCCGGATAGATGGGTGGAGTATACGACGTAGGGCTTTACGCCGCTACGCCTGGAGGCCTCTATCAGGGCGTCTATGGGTCTATCAGCCAACAGCTGGACGGCGTCGACGCCCAGCTCGAAGCTCTTGAGGAAGAGTCTAACCATATTCTCGGGGTTTAGGTAGAAGCGTTGATAGTAGAGGAGGCTCCTAGCACCGAATTGCCCCGCACCTATGAAGGGGCTGCAGCCCATCAGGAGGGGTGGAAGCCTCATCATCTGTTAAAAAGGGTGTGAACCTTATAGGATGCTCTCAGCCGTGAAGCCTCCTGGTTAGTCGAGCCACTCGTCTACCCATCTCCCTACAGGTCTCTAAATCCTCATCGTTGGGGGCGCCGACGGAGACGGCTCCATAATGGTTTCGGCCTGAGGCTCCCTGGATGACCATGCCGTGGATCAGCATGGCGTGGATCAACGACAGCAGCGTCGTCTCAGCCCCCGAGTGGATTCCCCCGCTGCTTGTGAAGGCTGCGCCTACCTTCCCCTCCAGCTTTCCGTGATGCTTAACCGAGGCGTCTATGAACCCCTTTATCTTAGCCGTCGCCTGCCCATAGTAGACGGGAGACCCTATTATGATGCCGTCGTATTGGGGGAGTTCATCCACGGAGGCCTCATCCACCCGTTTAACCTCCACCTCCACCCCCTCATCCCTCACACCCTCAGCGACGGCGTAGGCCATCTTCTCGGTGTTCCCAGTCCTAGAGTCATAGACGATGAGAATCCTCACCATACGCATCCCATAAAGAAGGGTTTAAAGCCTTAAAAATTGGTTAGGGTAGCCTATCCCTCGCATCCTCCTCAGCGTAGACGCCTAGGATGAGGCCGAAGTAGAGGGTGTGATAATCCCCAGCTGGGTAGAACTCCCTCCTCAGCTCCCCCTCAAGGGCCTCAGGCTTCAAATCCGTCTTGTAGGCGACTCTACACTCATAGTGAATGGGGCATTCAGCTATGTAGGGGACATCCACCTCAAAGCCCTTGACGGGGGTTAGGTTCAACGCCCTAAACTTATCGACATCCCTCCCAGATCTGGTTCCACAGAACTCCAGGGCCTGCTCCATCCCCCTGGCGGGGAGGCAGACAGTGAACTCACCTGACTCCTCGATGAGGTGATGCGTGAATCTCGAAGGCCTGACGGCGACGAGGAAGAAGGGTTTACGCCAGATCGTCCCTATGGGGCCCCAGCCGATCGTCATCGTATTGGCCTTACCATCCCCACCGGCGGAGACTAGGAAGAGGCCATCTCCCTTCAATAGCCTCTCGGTCTCGATTAGATATTCAAAGGCGTCGACTTTCCTCCTCACATCGATCACCTTTAAGGCAGAGGGGTGATCACCCCTCCCTGGATTAAAATCCATCGATAAGCGTCGAGATCTCGATTAGACTATGTATCTACCGTCGAAACGCTCGAAGTCCTTCACCAGCTCCAGCTCCAGGCTCTCCGAGAGCTCGTCGAACTCCTCCTCACTCAGGTCTGTCCAAGGCCCCGTTATGGAGACATCTACAACGGGATGTTCACGACCAAAGTTCTCGACGCACACCCTATAAGCTAAGGCCCTAACCCGCCTCTCGTCGACGTAGCCGAGGGCGTGGAGATACTCATGTAGGAGAACCGTGAAGATGTAGACCTTACGCCTCCGCTCACATCTCTCACCCTCTATGAGGCGTCGATTCAGGATGATCTCGTTGGTTCCCAGCGGGTGGAAGGCTCCAACGTTTCTTGGGAGATTCCCCAGGTAGAGCATTAAGCCCACTCTGTGTTCGCCTAGGGTTCTCTTAACCGCCCTCTTCACGAGGGCGAAGATGTCGGCATAGTCCCTCGCCTTCTCCAAATCCTCTGAGAGGGACATCATAACAACCCCGAATTAAACGGCCTCAACGGCCTTTACGCCTGGAACCCTTCTACGTAGATATCCCTCTATGCTCGTCTTCAACGTCAGCTGAGCCATGGGGCAGTGGGCGCAGGCTCCCTTCAGCCTCACCTTCACCACGTCGTCGACGACATCCACAAGCTCGACGTCTCCTCCATCCATCTGTAGGTAGGGGCGAACCTCCTCTATGGCCCTCTCAACATCTGCTCTAGATACCATCCTCCCATAGGTTGGAGGCATGCTATATAAGGGTTGATAAAGCCTTAAAGCCTCAGCAATCGCCTCAGGTTCCCCGTCGCCTTCTCCCCAACCTCCCTAGGCCTCATATCCATCAGCGTGGCGACCTGTTCAGCTACCCTCAACACGTCTCTAGGCTGAGCTGAATCGGTCTCCGTCAGGAGAAGCCCCAGGGATATACGCCTAACCGCATCGGGTGTCAACTCGCCTCTGTTCAGGGGTCTCACCCCAATTGAGAGATAGATGCCTAAGTCCTCGCATCGCTCAACGTATTCTATGTCCCTGGAGAAGCCGTGGATGGCCGCCCCCGTTTCCACGTTTCCCTCCCCCTCTATCAATTCCAGGGTCTCGAAGCTGGGCGTCCTATCGTGGACGACGACGGGAAGCTCGAACTCTCGGGCCAGTCTAAGCTGAGCCTTGAAAGTCTCCCTCTGAATATTCTCATCGATGATCCTCTCCTCATATACCCAATCTTTCGTCATCCTCCCAACGTAGTCCAATCCGATCTCGCTGACGGCGATGACCTTACCCTCCTCGATGAGCCTCCTGAAGAGACGCTCAACCTCGACGCCATACTCATCCGCATACCAGGGGTGAACCCCTATACAAGCCCCCACAGCCTCGAAGCGATCAGCGATCTCCACCGCCCTCCTAGAAGACTCAAGGTCGATGCCAGCCGTGAGGATAAGGCCTACATCCGCCTTTAAGGCCTCCTCCACGGCGCTCTCAGCATCCTCCCCGAGATGACAATGACAATCCGAGAACATATTGGAAGAGAGGGAGACGAGACTTAAAGGGGTTGCCCTCGATTTAGGTTATGTTAAATTTTCCTTCAATTAAAAGGGAAAGTCTTATATCATAGGGTCTGGAGGGAAAGGTGATGCGAAATGGCTAAGGGACTTGGAATAATAATGTTCTCCGGAACCGCCGACAAGTTCATACCCCTCGGCGTTCTGACGCAGACGGCTGCCAACCTCGGCGTCCCTGTGCGCATCTTCGTCACCGGCTTCGCCCTACCATACTTCACGAAGAATAAGCCTGAGCCTAGATTCCCAAAGGAGTTTGAGGACATGGTTCCAAAGGTTCATGAGGGCATGGAGCGGGTGAAGGCGCCGACCTGGTATGACATGGTGAAGGATGCCAAGGAGCTTGGAGATGTCAAGGTCTACGTCTGCTCCCTCATGGCTGAGATCGTCGGCGTCAAGAAGGAGGATATGGATCCCATCGTGGACGATGTCGTCGGCGCCGCCTTCTTCATGAATGAGACGGAGGACTATGAGATCATCTTCATCTGAGGTGGATAGGGGTGGTGGAGATGCCTGAGCTGATAAAGGTTGATGCGAGGGGTATGGCCTGCCCAGGCCCGATATCGGCGCTGACCAGAGCCTACAGGAAGGCGAAAAACGGGGACACCATAGAGGTCTTAGCCACAGATCCAGGCTTCAAGCCAGATGTCCAGGCTTGGGTTAAGAGAACCAACAACGAGCTGATAGAGCTGACCGAAGAGGGAGGCGTAATCAAGGCCGTGATCAAGGTCACGGGGAAGAGGGGTTAAACCCCATTTTTCTGAGGTGATAGAGATGGAGAGGGTTCTAATTCTCGGCGGAGGCGGGGGAGGAGCGATTCTCGCGAATCTTCTACCAAAAGAGGAGTTCGATGTCACCGTCGTCGACCGAGATGAATATCACGTCTTCCAGCCTGGAAACCTCTTCATAGCCTTCTACGGAGACAGCATCGAGAAGTATCGCAGACCGATTAGATCGCTGCTGAAGCCCCATGTAAAACTCATCAGGGATGAGGTCACGGAGGTAAACCTCAACGATAGAAAGGTGAAGCTTAAGGGAGGTAAGAGCCTCGAATATGACTACATAATCATCGCCACCGGAGCAAACCTCGACTTCGACGCCATAGAGGGGAATAGGGAGCTGCTGGAGAGCTATGGAGACTTCTACTCAACGCTGGAGAACGCTGAGAAGCTCTATAAGACGTTGAAGGAGATGAGGGAGGGACGCTTCGTCATAGCCATCGCAGACCCGATATACAAGTGTCCACCAGGCCCCCATAAGGGAGCCTTCCTCTCATCGACGCTCTTCGAGAGGATGGGCGTCGACGTCGACGTGGTTCTCGCCCTACCCTTCCCCCACGCCTATCCATCGAAGACGATCAGCGACATAATAGAGCCTGAATTGGAGAGGAGGAACATAGAGGTTCACACCTTCTTCACCGTTGACAGCATCGACGTTGAGAAGAAGCGCATCTACAGCCTTGAGGGGGAGGAGCTTGAATACACCGTCGCCACCGTCATACCGCCCCATGAGGGGCCGAGATATAAGATTGAGCCTTCAGAGGTGAAGGATGAGAGCAACTATCTGAAGATCGATAAGTATACCTGCCTCATAGAGGGCTTCGACGACGCCTACGCCATAGGGGACTGCACAAATGCCCCGACGTCGAAGAGCGGGGTAACAGCCCACCTACAGGCTGAGGTTGTCGCCGATAGGCTTCAGGGCTTCGACGCCAAGTATAGCGGCAGAACCAACTGCCCATTGATCACCGACGGCATGGGACTCTTCATCATCAGCGACTATGATCACCCGCCGATACCTGTGAGATTGTCGAGGTTTAAGAGGCTGCTCGAAGACCTCTTCGTCGCCACCTACTGGGATGCCATAAGGTATCCGGAGCTCTGGCAGCCCATCTTCCACGCCTACTTCGACGCCACATCCCCAGCTAAACTCGGAGAGAGGGGATGGTGAGGCGGGGAGATGAGCGCCGAAACCGAGGAGCTCCTCACACAGCTTAAGGAGAGGGGAGTCCTCGACACACTGGTCCACGTCACAGAGCCGGAGGTCATCGAGAGACTCTCAAAGCTGCTGCTCAGCGATGGAACCCTGAGACTACTGGACCATATAGATGAGGTGCTATCAACGCTTGGAGAGTTAGACCAGGATGCCATAGAGGGACTGGGCAAACTCATCGATATGCTCAGAACCCTAAACAGGATGGGGGTCCTCGACACACTCCAGAGCGTCCTCACACCCGAGATCATTGGAAGCCTCATCCGATACCTCATGGGCAGAGGCCTACTACGCCTCATAGACGGCCTCGAAACCCTCGCCGATGCCCTGGGCCAACTCGAATTCGAGAAGGTTGAGGGGGCGATGCCCCTCGTTAAGGGAGCCCTCGAAGGCATACCGGAGAAGGCTGAAAGGGTAGGCCTCCTCGGATTGCTGGGGAAGCTGAGGGATAAGGACATACAGAGAGGCCTAGGCGTGGTGATGGAGATACTCAAAGCCATAGGAAAGGCCTATGGAGATTAAACTCATCCTTCTTTCTGAAGTGGTTTAGGATTAAATATCGATTTAATTTTATTTTAGGTTAGGTATGAGGGATGCATCATCCTCAGTTGTCTGGGTCTTATTATGAGATGGGTTTTAAGTATGGTAGTATCTTGAAGAGGGTTGGTTATCGGATGCCGAGGATTTCGGAGGAGATGCGTAGGTTTGCGAAGGGGTGTGAGGTGGAGGTTAAACGGGTTTTCCCCGAAATCCTGGAGGAGCTTCAAGGCCTCGCCGATGGATGTGAAATCTCCTATGAAGATTTGAAGGCCTTCTTTCTCTCGTTGGATTCGGGGGAGCATGAGCATGAATCCTGCAGCATTTTTGCCTCCTCATCCCCTCAACCCATCCTCGGCAGAAACCACGACTTCTACTATGCCTATAAGAAGTATGCGCAGACATGCTTGACGATGCCGAGGGATGCATACTGGAGTTTAGGCAATTCAACCATATTCATCGGAAAAGAAGATGGCATAAACGAGGCTGGAGTAGCCATAGGCGTATCTGTCATTCGCATTAAGGAGATTAGACCTGGAGTAAACTGGTTCATAGCTGTTCGAGCCGTCTTAGATAAATGCTCCAACGTCTCCGAAGCCAAAAAATTCCTTTTAAACATCAAATTTTCCACCGGTAACAACTACCTGCTAATAGATGAAAGTGGAGACATGGCCGTCGTCGAGGCCTCTCCACAAAGAGTGAGGGTGAGAGAAAAATTTGAGGGGGACTTCCTAATCGCAACCAACCATTTCATACATCCAGATATGAAGGATATTGAAAACATTAAGGAGAGACCACCTACATCCATGATGAGATATGAACGTATAAAAGAGATCATAAAGCTCAACAACGGAAAAGTCGACATCGAGCTGGCTAAGAAGATACTATCAGACCATAAGGGATCCGTCTGCTCCCACGTGAAAACGATAAAGCTAGGGACATTATGGTCTTTCATAGCACTTCCAAGAGAGAGGAAAGCACTAATAGCAGAGGGACATCCATGCAAGACACATTACAAGGAGGATAAAAGACTAAAACAAATGTTGATAAAGAAATGGAGGAGGAAGCTCTAAGCCCCGGGCGGGATTCGAACCCGCGGCCAACAGCTTACGAGGCTGCCGCTCTGACCATCTGAGCTACCGGGGCCTTTCAAGATATATTTTGGGGCTTTTATTAAGGATATGGGTTATGCTCTGTGGGGAAGCCTCACCGGTGGATCGGTTTGATTGGGGTTTTGGAGGCTAAGTATCCCTTCCTCGATAGGGCTGTGGAGATGGTTGGGGTTCTCGGACTTAGAGTTGAGGAGCTTGTCGGCTTCGGCGACGTCGTGGATAGGGGCTTTGAACGGGTTTCTGAGGCGATTCTCAGGGGGGTTGTCAGCTATAGGGGGGAGAATCCTGAGGTGGAGATGCTCTCCTTCCCCGTAGCCCTCATGTTCGTCTCCCTCATCGGAGACCCCTTCCTAGACCGCCGATACGCATTGGCTGAGGGGAAGAGGGCCTATAGGCTGCTGAGGGAGGAGGCTGAAGAGGTCATAGCTGAGGTGGCGGAGAGCTTCAACTGGAATATAAGGCTGAGGAGGGCCATATTAGACGGGCAGCTCTACTCCTTCGAGCTTCACTTCGCAGATTATCTGCGGAATGCATCGGGATTCCATGAGGATAAGTGGAAGCTGGTGAACAGAGTGATGAGAAACGGCTACGTGCTATTGACGAAGGCGGAGGCCGCCAGGCTGCTGGAATGCGAAGTTGAGAACCTCATCCTCCAGAGGGTTTCAAGGCATCGAAGGATAGAACTCCCAGGGGAGCTGGAGAAACGAGTTGAGATGCTTAAAAAGCTGCTTGAGGAGCATAGAGGCCAAATAGGCGGTGAAACACTTCCAGAAAGAGTCGATGTCGAGGCCTTCCCACCATGTATTCGACGAATCTTCGAGGCCGTCTTAGCTGGGAGGAAGGCGTCGCATATGGAGAGATTCGCCCTCGTCTCCTTCCTCCTGAACGCTGGTATGAGCATAGAGGAGACGGCGGAACTCTTCACCTCCATAAGCGACTTCGACCCAGAGATGACCCGATACCAAGTTGAGCATATAGCCGGCCTAAGGGGGAGCAGAACTAAATATAAGCCTCCAAACTGCGATACGTTGAGGACGCATGGCATCTGCCAAAACCCCGACAACCTATGTAGAAGGGTGAGGAACCCCATAACCTACTACATCATAAAGGCCAGGAGGGGAAGACGGAGAAGAGGGAAGACATCATAACAGAGTAATAAATTTTCCAGGATGTTAATGGAAGCATTAACATCGCATCGAGCCTTAAGAGCCGGATTTGCTTCACATAAACCTAGGAGATTTAAGATGGCTCACCCCTTTAAAGGCTGGATGGCCGCTGAGAGGGAGATACAGCTCATCTCCGAGAAGTTTAGGGAATTCTACGCTAAGGGGAGAATCGAGACGCCGAGGGAGATGGAACGCCGAGAATTCGGCTTCATCCCCTTCGGCGCCAAGGCGATGTTTAGACACCTCTCCTTCTCAACTCCGGAGGACCTGAGGCTTTACCTCGTTAAGAATACGCCGGCCCACGTCTACTACTCCTCAGCATACTATGAGAATCCGGAGGCTGAGATGGAGAGGAAGGGTTGGCTGGGAGCCGACCTCATCTTCGACATAGACGCCGATCACATAGAGACCCCCTGCAAGGCTGAGCATGATAGATGGCGGTGTAAGGGATGCGGATTAGAGGGGAGGGGGGAGACACCTGAAAGCTGTCCACGATGTGGAGGCATATCCTTCGAGGAGGAGAAATGGATATGTAATCGATGCCTCGACGCCGCGAGGCATGAGGCTCAAAAGCTGCTGGACATACTCATCGGAGACTTCGGCTTCTCCCCCATCGATGAGCTGGAGGTTAGCTTCACGGGTCATAGAGGCTACCATATCCACGTCTCAAGCCCCAATATCAGAGAGCTGGATCAGCCGGCTCGAAGGGAGATCGTCGACTACATCCTGGGGACGGGGATAAAGGCTGAGCTACACGGCTTTAAGCCCTCCCTTGAACGACTAACCACAGGTGAAGGGGGATGGAGAGATCGATTGATTAAAGCACTCTACGACTACCTGGAAGAGGCTGATCTCAAGGCCCTCATGGAGGCTGGTCTGAGCAGGGCTACAGCCTCGAAAATCCTGGAGATCAAGGATAGACTCCTCCAAATTCTATGGGATGGAAGACCAAGCCTAGCCCTGAGACTCATCAGGAGGAGAACCCTGGATAAATTGGTGGAGGCAGCCGTGGAGAGAGAGGCCTCAGCGATAGACACCGTCGTCACCACCGATCTACATAGGTTGATAAGGCTTCCAGGAACATTACATGGGAAGACGGGCCTCATAGCTCAGAGGGTCTCCGTGGAGATCCTCGATGATTACGATCCCCTGGTGGAGGCCGTCGCCTTTAAGGGTGGAATGTTGAAGGTCTATGTGGAGAGGGCGCCGAGATTCAGCATCGGAGGCGTCCTCTACGGCCCCTACATCGGGGAAGAGGTGGAGCTGCCCATGGAGGCGGCGCTCTACCTCCTCTGTAAGGGGGCGGCGAGGTTGGCGGGATGAAGGGCGCCTATAACCGCCTCTTCGAGGCGTGGAGGAGGGAGCGGTGGAGCAGGGAACTCCAGAGACTTCCAGACGGCTTCCTAGAGGAGATGAGGGAGTACACCCAGAGGCTTCGAGAGCAGGGTAGGATGGTGGATAGAAGCTCCCTCATGGGGAGGATAGCTGAGAGGGAGAGGGAGAACGCGGAGCGCATGTGGAGGGAGCTTCTGGAGCTTAGGGTGAGGAAGATCATCGAGGCAGTCCTAGAGGGGAGGGCCATCCCAATCGAGAATCTCACACCTGAGGAGAAGGGGCTTCACGCCGGCATAGGGAGGCTGATAGCCGAACATCTGGAGAAGATGAGGAGCACCCCAACCCGAGGGGCCTCCATACCTATGGGTAAACCCCCAAGGGGGATGAAGGTCGTGAGATTCCTCCAATCCACACCGGCGATCATAGGGGTTGACATGAAGACCTACGGCCCCTTCAAGGCTGAGGATGTGGCCCTGCTGCCGGAGGAGAATGCTGAAAACCTAATAAGGAGGGGCATCGCAAAGGAAGTGGAGACTGGGGGATGAAGGTTCCAAGGGAGATCAGGAGCTATTGCCCAAGATGCAGGAAGCATACAGTCTTCACCGTCACTCTATACAAGGCGGGTAAACGGCGTAAGCTGAGCTGGGGTGAGCGGAGACATGAGGAGGAGAAGCACGGCTACGGCGGGCAGAAGTATCCGATACTACGGAGGAAGGCGAAGACGACGAAGAAGCAGACCCTGAAGATTAGATGCCGAGAATGCGGCTACATCATTCATCGAAAGGGGATAAGGATGAAGCGTATAGAGGTGGTCTAATGAGCTGGGAAGACCTCATCCCAAGGCCGACATCGAAGTTTCTAAGGGTAAGATGCAGAAACTGCCAGAGCGAGAAGATCATCTTCAGCCACGCCTCAAGGGTCATCAAATGCGACAACTGCGGCGAGATACTCGCCGAGCCGACGGGTGGAAAGGCGAAGATACACGGCGAGATCATAAAGGAGCTGGGGTGAAACCCCCTTGATAGGCAGACCCAAATGGCCTGAGGTGGGGGAACTCGTCGTCGCAACCGTCAGACGCATAGAGAGCTATGGAGCCTACGTCACCCTAGACGAATACGACAACAAGGAGGGGCTGCTCCACATCTCAGAGATCAGCCCATCATGGGTGAGAAACATAAGAGACTTCGTCAGGGAGGGGCAGAAGGTCGTCTTACAGGTTCTGAGGGTTGACAAGGCGAGGGGTGAGATCGACCTATCGCTGAGGAGGGTCTCCAGGGATGAGCGGCGACGAAAGATGAAGAGCTGGAAACAGGAACGGAGAGCCGAGACCATACTGATGATGGCCGCCGAGAAACTGGGCATCGATGAGGAGGAGGCTTACAGGGAGGGGCTGAAGATCCTGGAGCACTACGGCAGCCTCTACACCGGCCTTGAGAACTCGGTGAGGAGGGGCGTTGAGGCGCTCCTCGAGGCGGGAGTCTCGAAGCGTATGGCTGAGACACTCGCCGAGATAAGTAAGGAGAAGATCACGCTGAAGGGCGTCACCATACATGGATTCTTCAAGGCAGTCTCCACGGAGCCAAATGGAGTTGAGATCATCAGGGAGGCCCTACTGAAGGGTAAGAGAGCCGCTGAGGCCCAGGGCGTGGAGGTCTCCATCTACGCCGTTGGGGCGCCTAGATACAGGGTGGAGGTGAGGGCGGAGGACTATAAGAAGGCGGAGGCCGCCCTTAAAGTTATGATCCAGGCGGCGGAGGCCGCCTGGCGTGGAGGGGGAGAAATCTCCTTCCAGAGGGAGTAGCCTTGGTCTGGCTGTTGAGATACTGTGACCGCTGCGACCGATATACTTTGAGGGGGAGGTGCCCCCTCTGCGGCGGCGAGGTTCGGGTCCCCCATCCAGCTAAGTTCTCCCTCGACGACCGCTATCAGCGTTATAGATTGTTGATGAGGAGGATGGCCTCAGGCGGGGAGGTTGATATTGGGGGGCTTTAGGGAGAGCCTTAGGGAGCATCGGGAGATACTCCTCTTACTACTGTTGATGCCAGCTATGGGGATGGGCCTCTCCATCCCCCTAATCCTCCTTAGAGCTAGGAGGGCGCTCATAGCTATCCCCATCATCGCCCTCCTCCTGATCCAATACCTCCTCCTGGTCTATTATATCTGGAAGAGAATTCAACGCTATATCTCCACCTGAGAAACCTTTTTCGCTCCCTCCCCACTATTAGGGGAGATGCCCAAGACCATAACTATAGAGCTGGAGGAGGATCTCTACAACTATCTGGAGTTTCTGGAGAGGGTTCGCTTCGTCAGGAGTAAGGAGGAGGCCATCGTAAAGGCCCTCCACTTCTTCAAGAGACTCTCCATGCACGACTGGCTCCCCAAAATCTATCGTATTGGGAACAGCCGTATCATCCTTTTCGATAGGGGGATGCTCCTAGATATCTTCGAGCACCTCACCGAGTCTGAGATATATAATATAGGGAGATTGACGGCCTTGAAGAGGAAGGTTTTGAAGCCTGAGTTCAGGGACATAGACCTGACTAAGCCCGACAACTGGATGATAGTCCTGAGGGAGCTGGAGAACTTCGGCTGGGGCGTCTTCAGCAAGGTTGAGAAGGAGATCAAGGTGGAGTACTGCGCCGTCCCCATACCCTATCTGAGGGGCTACCTAGAGACCATGTTCCAGGTGGAGCTGAGGGAGCATAGAACCGATATAGAGGGGTTGGTCATCTTCATCGTCGAGGGCAGGAAGCGGGATGTGTGGCTTTAGATCCCCGTCCATGGGCATCGCTTATAGGGGCCGATGACGATGGTGACGACGGTCCCGACGATTCCCTCCAGGGCCAGCTCCGTCTCCAGGAAGGCGTTGAGATCCTCCATCTTCTCGAAGATCACCTCAAACATCAGGTCCACGTCGCCGCTGGTCCTGTAGAGGACGTGGACATCGGGGTGATTCTTCATATGTTCCACTATCGCCGGGAGGCTGGCGGGCTGAACCTTTAGGCCGATGAAGGCCTTGATGGCTCTGCCCAGCTTGTGGTAGTCTAGCATCACCGTGAAGCCCTTAATCACACCATTCTCAATGAGTCTGTCGATGCGATTCTTCACCGTCACCTCGCTCACACCCACCTCCTCGGCTATCGACCTGTAGGTCCTCCTGGCATTCTCGGTTAGGCATTTGATTATCTTCAGGTCGATGAGGTCTATTGACATATCAGTTAAGAGGGGGAGGGGGTGGAGATATATTTTTCCTTAATTTTCTTAAAGATTTCATAAGTTTCGTATGGGATTTCTTTAAGAAGATTGAAGGGATCTCCAGGGGCTGCTCTACTATACTTAATTGATTAAAGATCTAATGTTAAAGGGGCTTCAAGTTATATTATTTATGAACTAGATGAGGGAGATTCATAGGGATTCTTAGATTTTTCTCAAATTTGAGTTTGGATTTCTTTAATCTCGATGGCTGATGGTTTAGGTTTTAGTATGGAATTTCATAAATAAGGCCTCTGGAGAATTCCTATTGGTGGTGGGATGGAGAGTGTGGTGGATGCCATTCCAATCTCCCTGAGGGGGGAGCTGTCTAAGAGGTTGATCGATATCGTCCTGGGAGCTGAGAGGAGGGATTCCATCCCGACGGAGCTGGCCAAGAAGATCATATATCTATGGCGTCAGGATCAGCTGGCCTCCAGGGCTGGTATTCAGGCCCTCTTGGAGGCGGCGTTGATGGTGGATGCCGAGGCCACCTTCCAGGTCTGTGAGAGCCTCGGGCTGAAGGAGGTGGCTGTGGCCCTTAGGAATCTTTAAGACTGCTCTCCTCCCTTTTTTCCAAGGGAGATTGAGGGGAGAGATGGATGATAGTGAGCTATACTCTCGTTAGGGTGAGGCCTCGGAGGGATAGGGAGGTTTATAGAGCCATTAAAACCCTCCCAGAGGTGAAGGAGGTGACTCTCACCTACGGCGAATATGATCTCCTGGTGAAGGTTGAGTCTAACTCCCTGGAGGAGCTCGACGACTTTGTCTTCAATAAGCTCAGGAGGATCGAGGGTGTAGAGGCAACATCGACGCTCATAGAGGTGAAGCCTCCGGGGCTTGAGGAGGAGGACTAATTGGAGAGGGAGATGTTCCCCACCGTCGTCGCCGACATTATGAGCAGCCCCGTCATCAAAATCGATGGAGAGGCGAATGTGAGGGATGCAGCCCTCCTGATGATGGATAAGGGAATTGGATGCATCATCGTTATGGGGAGGGGAAAACCCATAGGGATTGTGACGGAGAGGGATATACTAGAGAGAGTTGTGGCGCCATGCCGAGACCCCTGCGAGGTTAAGGTGAAGGAGATCATGTCCACCCCCCTCATCACCATCTCCAAAGATGAGAGCATCCTGGAGGCGATGAGGAGGATGAGGAAGCATGGCATAGGAAGGCTTGTGGTTATGGAGGATGAGCGTCTAGAGGGCATAGTCACCGATGGAGATATCCTGAGAGCGGTCTCCCTCTCAGCCCTCAGCTCCTTCAAAACCCTCCTCCACATCGGCTAGAAAGTTTTTAATCATATTTCTAGGAATATAGTTGAGTCGCTTTGATGAAGAAAGTCACCATCATCACGCCGCCGGAGTACGAGGGCATCATACTAGACGCCCTCGGAAGGGCGAGGGTCATCCAGCTGAAGGAGGTCACGGGCCCAGAGTTTACTGGATTGGTGGAGAGGGAGATAGACTTCAAACCCCTCTACGAGAGGGTTCGTCAGAGCCTTCGAAGGGTTTTGGAGTATTTAAAGGGGTTGGAGCTCACGCCGCAGCTGCCCGAGAGGGAAGAGCTCCAGCGGTTGATGGACGACCCCGAGGGGATGGTGGGGGAGGTTCTTGAGGACGTTGAGAGCCTCATCTCCAGGCTTCAACAGCTGGAGAGTCAGAGAGATGAGGAGATTAAGAGGCTGATGGAGGAGCTTCAGGCCAGGGTCGAGAAGGAGAAGGCCGCCTACCAGGAGGCGGTGGAGAAGCTGAGGGAAGAGATCGAGAGGCTGGAGGAGGAGAGAGGTCGGGCTAGGGAGGAGCTGGAGGAGCGATATAGGGAGCTGAAGGCGAGGCTTGAATCCGTCAGGGCCCTAGAGCCCGAAGAGTTCAAGCGCTGCTTCTCCGTCGGCCTCGCCAAGAAGGAGGTCATCGGGGAGCTGGAGGTCTACTTGAAGAGGTATCCAGACCTCTTCTATAAGACGGTGGATGTGAACCCTGAGGAGGTCTTCATCTTCATCTTCGGCTCAGAGGAGCATCGCCGATGGGTTGAGGCCCTCTTCCTCGTCTTCGACGTGAAGGACGTCTTCGACATCCTCAATCCAGGCGATGTCTTGCTGGTTCTAGACCCTGAGAAGAGGGAGGAGGCTATAAGGAGATATCAGGAGCGACTTGAGGCCTTAAAGGCTGAGAGGGAGAAGATAGATGAGAAGATTAAGGAGTATGATGAGAGACTCGGGGAGCTTGAGGAGAAGCTTAGGAGGTTTGAGGAGAATCATAGTAAGAACATCGAAGATCTAAAGGAGAAGTATGATAGGCTCAGGAGGGAGGTGGAGGAGCGATACGAGGAGGAGATTAAGGAGATCAGGGGTGGAGAGGCCATCTCCCTCCTCATCTCCCTCAACTATATGCTTAGACTATTATCCGATGAGAGGATACCAACCATCAGATCGAGGGTAGTCGCCATCATCCAGGGATGGGTGCCGGATAAGAGGATCCCGAGGCTCCAGAGGATCATCGGCGAGGTGGAGAAGAAGATCGATGAGAGGATCTACATGGAGTTAGAGGATCCAGAGCCCCATGAACATGTTCCAACGCCTCCACCGGAGCTTAAGCCCAAGATGCTCCAGCCAGCCTGGACCCTGACGGCGCTCAGAGGCTGGCCCTCCCTCCATGAGATCAACCCCGCCTATATCACGATCCTCGTCTTCAGCTTCCAGTTTGGCTTGATGTTTGGAGATGTTGGGCAAGGCGCCGTATACCTCATCCTAGGCCTCTTCCTCTCCAAGAGGTATAGGAGGGGTATGATGTCTAAACTCGGGGCCCTCTTCATACCCATGGGAATCTCAGCCATCATCTTCGGCTTCCTCTACGGCGAGGTGTTCCTCATAGAGGGGTTGATCCATCCAATACTCTTCAGCCCCCTACACGACATAGGGAAGCTCATGAAGACCGTGTTGGGCATAGCGGTGGCTGAGATGTGCTTCGGATTGATCCTCGGAGCCATCAACCACATAAGAGAGGGGGAGCCCCTCGGCGCCCTGGGGGAGCATGGCCTTGGAGCCATCCTCTTCATCCTAGGCCTATATCTGGGAGCCCTCCACTACCTGAAGGTGGGGGACATCTTCCGACTCTTCGGCCACTACTCCTTCTTCATGATGATCACCGGACTCATCCTATCAACCCTAGAACCCATACTCATCGCGCTGAGACATAGACACTTTGGGATGGAGGCGATGGGAGAGGGCATCGGAGCGCTTCTAATGACCTTCGTCGAGAGCCTGGCTAACCTATTCTCCTTCCTCAGGATCGCAGCCTTCGCCTTAGCCCACGCCAGCCTAGCCATCGCCGCCCACTCTCTCGGACACTTCATGGGTCCAGGGGGCCTTGTCCTCACCAATATCATCGCCATGACCTTCGAATTCGTCTCAAGCTCGGTCCAATCACTGAGGCTGCTCTACTATGAATTCATGGGCAAGTTCTTCCAGGGAGGGGGAATTAGATTTAGACCCTTCAGATTAAATATCATTGATGACTGAGAGTAAAACCAGTAAAATATATATGAAGGAACAGGAAGCTAAAAGGAGATACCGATAGCTCTCCACGAGCTATCAATAAGGAAAGGGAGGGGGTCGAGATCGAAACCCTTTCAGCCGCGATAACCATCGCTGCTAGCATCATAGCGGCAGCATGGTGCCTCACACATGGCTCCACATTAAACGCCTCAGCCGCTGTGGAGAAGGGGAAGACCTCCCCCTGGGGCGTCTCCCTCAACCTCCTCGGGGGATGGATACTCGTCTATGGATTCTTCACAGCGCTCACGCTGATCCTTGAGATGACCAGAGCGACCACAATCTTTGCAAGCCTCCTATTGATAGTGGGACTTGGATTATCCACCTCCATGGCTAGAAGCCGAGGGGACGAGAAGAGCCTGAAGGCGACGTTGAAGCGGGCTAGCTCGTGGGGAGCCATCATAGGGGTAATATTAATTATAAGCTTGATAATGACTCTAGGAGGTGGTGGAGTGGTGATACCTGAATCGGCATGGCCCCTCTTGATGGGTGCGTTGACGATGATAGGAGCAGCCTACGCAGCGGCCATCTCCATCATAGCAGCCGTCAAAGCTGGCTCTGAGATGCTGAGGGAGAAGCCGGAGCTGTCCATCTGGTCTCTCCTCTTCGTAGCTCTCGGCGAGGGGCTTGCGATATATGGATTGATCGTGGCGATACTACTTCTCACGGCCTAGAGACCCCTAATATTTCTATGATGATTCGAAGGGGGTGGAGGTATAGGGGACTATAGGGGGTGGGTGAGATAGCGAGTTACATCTTCCATCGGTATCCCCTGAATCAGCCCCCAGCCTATGCTGACTAGATCATCCTTCTCCAACTCGTTAAGCATAATATAGCTGAGGGCGACGCTCATCCCATAGTCATCCACTCTCCGCCCATCCATCGCCAGAGTCCTGATATATCTCCTCAGTCTGGCTCTGATCATCGCCATATCATCCTCTAAGAGAGGCTCCAGTATCCAGTCATAGGGATGATCAAGGCCCTTTACAAGGGGTTGGAGAGCCTCCGCCTCTATGACCCTCTTAATCACCTCATGATCAATAAGGTAGGTTGAGGTGAAGATCTCTCCAATCCTCCTCAACACCTCTCCCCGCTTCTTCACAGCCCTGAGCTTTATGGCGGCCAATAGATTCTCAACATCAACCTCAACGCCGATAAGCCTCCTAGCGATAGACCTGGCGACGCTGGGGAGAACCTCAGCCTCCCTGGAGACCTCGCTGAAGTAGAGGTGGCTGAGGCGGAGCTCCAGAGGCCAGAGGGCGTCGAAGAGTCTTAGGAGATCCAACGCCTCTTCAAGGGCCTCATAGGGGGTGCCCCTCAGCCTGGAGACCACCTCCACCACATCTCCAGCCTCAGCCAACTCTCCATAGTCCGCTACTCCATAAGGCTGCATGGGTATGAGAGAGGCCATTATGGAGCTGGGGGGGAGACCTGTGAATCTCCCTCGGAGGATCCTCTTGAGGTTTATCACCTCAAGCCTCATCAAGGTGAAGACCTCTAGGAAGGCCCCCATCCTCCCAGGCGCCGCTCTGAGGACCTCCTCCACCCTCCCCAGGAGCTTGTAGTTGAGGGCCCTCTCCAGGGAGATGGAGGGGTCAACCCCATCCTCTAGGGCTATCTCACCATAGGGAGTGTGAGATAGAAGCCTTAGAAACCCCTCAATGTCGCCGGCCTCTGCAAGCCTCCTCATATCACTTGGCGTGAGAAGCCTCCCCAGTAGGGAGTGGCATCTCACGACGAGGTAGGGTAGGCCTGGGCTCACTCTCTTCGACGTGCCAGGGCACCTCCGATGAGCTTTATCCTCACGAGGTCGTCGAGGCTCTCCTCGTCGAGCTTTTCCTCTATGAATTTGATGATCCTCTTATGCTGCGGGATCACTATGTTCTCCAGGGCGTTCACCTTCCTGTTGGTCTTCCCCAGCTCGTCGGCGATGCGCTCGATCCTCGCCTCGAACTCCGCCAGCCTTATCACATCGTCGATGACCTCCATCATCTTCTCAGCCACCCTTCTGAGGGTGACATCCAGCTCTCCCTCTATGCTGGGTTTCTCACATCTCCTCACATAGGGGTATAACACCCCCATGACGCTCCTGGGGATGATATCCACCTTCAATCCCCGTCTAACGGATCTCGCCTGGCTTTTAACCTCCGTCGGCCCAAGGGCGATGTAGGCCGCCGTCAAAGCCCTGTAGGCCTCCCTGAGCTCCGCCAGCAGCAGCCTCCTCCTCCCCTTCAAGACCTCTATGGAGGCGCTCAGCTCCTTGGCGAGGTGATCCCTCTTCAGCTTGAGGAACTCGCAGCCCCTCTCTATGAACCTTATCCGCCTCTTCAACTCCATGAGGAAGCCCTTCGTCGGCCTCACACCGCTGAGGCTCAAAGCCTACTCCACCCTCTTCCCCCTATACTTCGGATGGAATTCCTTGATGTAGGCCTCCCTCACCCTGATGAGATCCTCCTCAGGCAGCATCGCCAGGAGATCCCAGGCGATGTCCAGGGTCTCCTCTATGCTCCGATTCTCATAGTATCCCTGATTGACGAAGCGGCGCTCGAACTCGTCGGCGAACTCCAGGTAGCGCCTCTCCCTTTCGCTGAGGCCGACGACGCCGACGATGCGGACCAGCCCCCTCGCCCTGATACCCTCGGCGTAGGCCATGTAGAGCTGGTTTGAGACATCTGCATGATCCTTCCTGGTCTTCCCCTCCCCTATGCCGTCCTTCATCAGCCTCGAAAGGCTGGGCAGGACATTCATGGGGGGATAGATGCCCCTGAGGTAGAGATCCCTCTGGAGGATGAGCTGTCCCTCGGTGATATAGCCCGTCAGATCCGGCACCGGATGGGTGATGTCTCCGCCGGGCATCGTCAATATGGGCATCAACGTGATGGAGCCCTTCTTCCCCTTAATCCTGCCAGCCCTCTCGTAGATGGTGGCTAGGTCGCTGTAGAGATATCCAGGGTAGCCCTTCCTCGTCGGGATCTCCTCTCTGGCGATGCTGATGCTCCTCAGGGCCTCGGCGTAGTTGGTCATGTCGGTGAGGATGACGAGGACATGCATATCGAGGTCGAAGGCGAGATACTCAGCTATGGTCTGCGCGATCCTCGGCGTCACCAGCCTCTCAATCGGCGGGTCATCGGCGAGGTTGAGGATCATCACCGACTTGCTGAGGGCCCCGGTCTTCTCGAATTCCTCCCTGAAGAACTCAGCCTCCTCATGCTTTATCCCCATGGCTGCGAAGACGATGGCGAACTCCTCCTCACGCCCAGGGATGGTGGCCTGCCTGGCGATCTGAGCCGCCAATCGGTTGTGGGGAAGCCCCGACTCGGAGAAGATGGGGAGCTTCTGCCCCCTAACGAGGCTGTTCATGCCGTCGATGGCCGAGATACCCGTCTGGATGAACTCGCTGGGGACGTCCCTCGCAGCTGGGTTGATGACTCCGCCGTGGATGTCTCGCTCATCGGTGCTTAGGGGCCTGGGCATCCCATCCAGGGGCTCGAAGCTCCCGCTGAAGATCCTGCCGATCAGCTCGTCGGAGACAGGTATCTTCAGGGTCTCCCCCGTGAACCTTATGCTCACGTCGAGATCCAGGCCGCTGGTGTCGCCGAAGACCTGGACGAGGGCCCAATCCTTCGACACGTCGAGGACAGAGCCGATGGCCTCGTAGCCTGTGGGCGTCGTCACCCTCACCACCTCGTCGTAGGCGACGTCCTTCACCCCCTCGACGAAGAGAATTGGCCCCCTGATCTCCTTCGTCGTCCTATAGATGAGGCCTGCCTCCTCCACCGTCATCGACACACCTCCTCATACTCCTCCTCCAGCTTCCTCACCTGCTTCTCCATCTCCCTCAGGACCTCCTCTATGGGGTCAAGGCCCCTCCGCTCCTTCAGCCTCATAAGCTCCGGGATGATGGGGAGTTCCCTGATCCTCTCTATGGGTATCCCCTTCCTCACCAGGGGCTCCACCCGGTCGTAGAACTCCATGAGGGCCCTCAGCATTCTAGCCTGCTTCTCAGCCTCACAGTAGGTGTCCACCTCGTGGAAGGCGTTCTGAACCAGGAAGCCCTCCCTTATCATCTCGGCTATCAGGAGCACCAGCCTCTGCTCATCAGGCAGCGCCTTCTCGCCGATGATCCTCGCCGTCTCCTCTATCTCGGAGGCCTCCTCTAGGAGGCCTAGGGCCCTCTCCCTCAGCCTCTCCCAATCCCGCTCATACTGGGACCACCACCTGGAGGCCACGTCGAGGTAGCGGGTGAAGCTCCTCAGCCAGTTGATGGCGGGGAAGTGCCTCCTGAAGGCCAGTTCTGTGTCCAGGGCCCAGAAGGCGCCGACGAACCTCAGAGTATGCGTCGTCACGGGCTCGCTGAAATCTCCGCCGGGCGGCGAGACAGCGCCCAGGATGGTTACGCTTCCAACCCGCTTCCCGGAGCCCAGGGTGATAACCCTCCCGGCCCTCTCATAGATCTCGGCGATCCTGTCGGCGAGGTATGCGGGGAAGCCCCTCTCAGCCGGTATCTCCTCCAGGCGTCCCGAGAGGTCTCGGAGGGCCTCAGCCCACCTGGAGGTGGAGTCGGCCATGACAGCCACGTCGTAGCCCTGATCTCGATAATACTCCGCGAGGGTCACGCCCATGTAGATGCTGGCCTCCCTCGCCGAGACGGGCATGTTGCTGACGTTTGCGATGATGACGGTCCTCTCTATGAGCCTCCGCCCCGTGCGGGGGTCGGTCAGCTCCGGGAAGTGGGTGACGACGTCGGCCATCTCGTTTCCACGCTCGCCGCAGCCGATAAGGACTATGACATCGGCGTCGGCCCACTTGCTGATCTGCTGGAGCATGACGGTCTTACCGGTGCCGAAGCCCCCGGGTATACAGGCGGCTCCTCCCTTGGCAACTGGGAAGAAGGTGTCGATGACCCTCTGACCCGTGATGAGTGGCTTCTCTAGGGGCAGCCTCTCCTTGTAGGGCCTCGGCCTCCTCACCGGCCAGGTCTGCATCATCCTCAATTCCCGCCGCTCCCCCCAGGGCGTCCTGAGGGTGGCCACGGTCTCCTCCACGGTGAAGTCTCCCCTCTCCACCGACTCGATGACACCCCTCACACCCAGCGGGACGAGGATCCTATGCTGGAAGTAGGGGGTCTCCTGGACGACGCCTATTATGTCGCCCTCCACCACCCTATCCCCGGGCTTGGCCTTAGGCTCGAAGCTCCACCTCTTCTCCCTATCTAGGGGAGGGATGTGGATGCCTCGGGTGACGAAGGGGCCGGCTATCTCCCAGAGCTTCACCTCCGACCTCTCCACGCCGTCCACGATGGTTCCCATGAGGCCGGGGCCCAGCTCCGCCACCAGGGGCTTACCGGTGTCCAGCACCGGCTCTCCCGGTCTCAGGCCGCTGGTGGTTTCATAGCACTGTATGTAGGCCGTCTTCTCGCTGAGTCTGACGATCTCCCCCATTAGTCGGAGGTCGCCTACCTCCACCAGGTCGCCTATCTTGGGCTCCTTCTCGAATCTCGCTACCACGAGGGAACCGTTAATCCTCTCTATGGTTCCAACCAGGGACATTATATCACCCCCAAAACCTCAGCCACCCTCCCCTCCAGCCTCCTCCTCACCCTGGCGAGACGACCCTCCAGGGTGTTGTAATAGATCTTGGAGCCGTCGACGCTTCTGAGGATGACGCCCCCCATCGCCTCTATGGGTTTTCCATCCAGCTTGAGGTTTACCTCCTCCACCCTCCTCTCAGCCTCCCTCCGAACCTCCTTTAACATCCTCCTGATC
>JAPDJB010000060.1 GCA_029259285.1 Candidatus Bathyarchaeota archaeon
CACAAAGACGGGCCGCATCAGCTTCAGCCACCCAGAAGGAACCCACGACGACCAATTCTGGGCCCTAGCCCTAGCCATCTACGCAGCAGAACAAGAGAAAACCCCAACCCTCATCAGAATCCGATGAGCCCCTTACTCAAAAATTCAAAAAAATTAAACATCTACTCCCGATAGTAGTAGGGTCTCCTGATGTAGCCGTAGGCCTCGAGGGCCGCTGTAATGCCCTGAGCCACCGCCGTCCCAACCTGCTTATAGGGTCTATTGGTTATGTCTCCAGCTGCATATACGCCCTGGATGTTCGTCCTCTGCCTTTCATCGACGATGATGTAGCCTCCCCCATCCACCTCAACTCCGGCGCTGCGAGCCAGCTCGCTGTTCGGCTCCTGCCCTACGGAGATGAAGACGGCCTCCACCCCAAGCTTCATATGCCTCCCATCAACCCGCAGCCTCAAGCCCTCCACCTCCTCCTCGCCGACGATCTCCTCCACCACTGCGTTGAGGATAAGCCTCACACCCCGCTTCTCCAAGGCCTCCACCAAAGCCCTCTCAGCTCTGAGAGTCGGCCTCCTATGGATGAGGATGACCTCGGAGGCGATGTCGGCGAGATAGAGGGCTTCAGAGGCGGCCGTGTTCCCCCCGCCGACGATGGCTACTCTACGATCCTTGAAGAGGGGGCCATCGCAGAGGGCGCAGTAGCTGACACCCCGACCCCTCAGACGCTCCTCCCCTGGAGCTCCAAGTCTCCGATGCCTCGTCCCCATCGCCAGGATGAGGGCTTCCCCCTCATATATGCCCTCGGCAGTCTTCACCCGTTTGGCCTCCCCGAGCTGAAGCTCCAAGGCCTCCTCGGGGTATCGAAGCTCGACTCCTGCTAATTGACACTGCCTCATCATCCTTGAGGCCAGCTCCTGCCCCGCTATGCCTTCGGGGAAGCCTGGATAGTTCTCTATTTTGGGGGCTTCGAGGAGGAGGCCTCCTGGGATTTTTGCCTCAACGATGAGGGTTTTTAGGCCGCTTCGAGCCGCATAGAGGCCTGCAGCCAATCCAGTTGGCCCTCCCCCTATGATGAGTAGATCCCACCTCTCAGCCTTCATCCTATATGGTTATGGAGTTTATGGAGAAGACTTTTCCCCTTCCCGGCCCCTTATAGGAGGAGTTGAGTCGATATAGCATAGCGGGGATCAGGGCGAGGGAGATTCTGGACTCGAGGGGGAATCCCACCGTCGAGGTTGAGGTTGAGACCGAGGGTGGGGCGAGGGGCGTGGCCTCCGTCCCAAGTGGAGCCTCCAGGGGCCGCTATGAGGCTGTGGAGCTTAGGGATGGAGACCGCCGATTCCATGGAATGGGCGTCCTGAAGGCTGTGAGGAATGTCGTCGAGGTCATCGCCCCCCGTCTAAGGGGATTGGATGTGAGGGAGCAGAGGGTCATCGACGAGATGATGATCGAACTCGATGGCACGGGGAACAAGTCGAGGCTTGGAGCCAACGCCATATTGGCTGTCAGCCTCGCCTGCGCCAAGGCAGCCGCCTCAGCCCTCGGACTCCAACTCTATGAATACCTCGGCGGATTAGACGCCGCCCTGATGCCGATCCCCTTCTTCAACATCATCAACGGCGGAAAACACGCCGGAAACGAGCTGGACTTCCAGGAGTTCCTCATCGCCCCCATAGGGGCTGAGAGCTTCAGGGAGGCCCTGAGAATGGGGGCTGAGGTCTACCATGAGCTGAGGAGAATCCTCATCGAGCGCTATGGACGGTCAGCCATAAACGTCGGCGACGAGGGAGGATTCAGCCCGACGATGAAGAGGGCTGAGGAGGCCCTGGAGGCCATACTATGGGCGATTGAGGAGATGGGCTACAGCGGAGCCATATCCCCAGCCCTCGACGTCGCCGCCTCCACCTTCTACAGTCCAGAGGGATATAGGGTTGGGGGTGAAACCCTAAGCCGAGGGGAACTCCTCGACTACTACGAGGAGCTGGTGAAGGTCTATCACATCATCTCCATCGAGGATCCACTGCATGAAGAGGATTTCGAGGGCTTCGCAGAGGCGACGAGGAGACTTAACATCCAAGTGGTTGGAGACGACCTCTTCACAACAAACGTCGAGAGGCTTAGAAGGGGCATATCCATGGGGGCTGCCAACGCATTGCTGTGGAAGGTGAATCAGGTTGGGACGCTGACGGAGGCCATGGAGGCGGCTGAGCTGGCCATGAGCAGCGACTATGGGGTGATGATCTCACACCGCTCAGGGGAGACGGAGGACACCTATATCGCAGACCTCGCCGTTGCGCTGGGCTGTGGACAGATAAAGGCTGGAGCTCCATGCAGGGGGGAGAGGACGGCGAAGTATAATAGGCTGCTACGCATAGAGGAGCGGCTGGGGAGCAGGGCACGCTATCCCAGGGGCTTCGAAGGATTTAAATGGCCTTCACAAGGAGATTCAAGTCAAGTCGATGAGCCATGACCCTATGTGTAGCCGTAATAGGAGCCGGCGTCATCGGGGGAGCCATCGCCCGACGCCTCATAGAGAGCCAGGCGGCTGAGAGGGTTATAGCAACAAGGAGGAGGGTTGAGAGGCTTAGACCGCTGGAGGAGATCGGCGTAATAACGACGGGAGATAACCGCTGGGCCGCCGGTGAAGCTGATGCGGTCTTCATCTGCGTCAAACCAAACGACGTGAAGGGCGTCTTAGAGGAGATTAGGGGGGAGATAGATGGGAAGCTCGTCATCTCAACGGCCGCCATCATACCCCTCAGCTACTATCGGTCGATAGCCCCCGAGGCCAGATATGTGAGAACTATGCCCAACATCGCAGCCCTCATAGGGGAGGCCTTCACCGCCTACGCCTGCGATGAGAGGGTGACGGAGGAGGATAGACAACTGATCAGGAGGCTGCTGGAGACTTTAGGCCCCTGTGAGGAGGTGGAGGAGAAGCATCTCGATGCGATAACTGGGCTGAGTGGAAGCGGGCCGGCCTACATAGCGATAGTCATCGACGCCCTCCTCTACGCAGGCCTGAAGGTGGGGCTGCCGAGGGAGCTGGCGCTCCGCTCCTCAGCCCAGGCCGTGCTGGGGACAGCCAAACTCGTGCTGGAGGGATGCCTCGACACCTCGAAGGTGAAGGAGATGGTCACCACCCCTGGAGGCACAACCATAGAGGGCATATATCAACTGGAGGACTCAGCCATCATGACGGCCTTCATGAGGGCTGTCGAATCGGCTACGTAGAAGTGTAGGCTGCTGAGGGAGAAGCTGGGGATAGGGTAGCGGAGTTGGAATTACAACGGTTGTAAATGCGCAGCGGGGATAGTTAAGGGCTTATAGGGGATGGGGAACCATAATATGGGATCATCATGGCCTACGACATACTGATTAAGGATGCCAGGATCGTCGACGGAGCCGGTGGACCCTGGTTCTGGGGTGACATAGCCATCGAGGGGGACACCATAAAGGCGGTGGGGAAACTCGACGTGGAGGCTGAGAGGGTTATAAGGGCTGAGGGATTGACTGCGGCTCCAGGATTCATAGACCCCCACAGCCACGCCGATGCGGTTGCACCCGTCTTCCCAGAGCTTGAGAGCCTTGTGATGCAGGGCATCACCACCGTCATAGCCGGAAACTGTGGATCAAGCCTCGCCCCCGTGAATCCAGAGCTGAGGGAGATCATGGAGAGAGAAGCGAAAAGATGGCTGCCCCCAGAACTCGAGATCAAGATCACCTGGACAACCTTCGACGAGTATCTCACCGAGATGGAGGGGAGACGATATGGCGTAAACATGGCGCACCTCGTCGGCCACGGAACCATAAGGATCGCAGCCATGGGCTACGAGGCGAGAGAACCGACGGCTGAGGAGTTGGAGGAGATGAAGA
The DNA here is from genome assembly GCA_029259285.1 of Candidatus Bathyarchaeota archaeon. Classification (GTDB taxonomy): domain Archaea; phylum Thermoproteota; class Bathyarchaeia; order TCS64; family B23; genus B23. Next base: position 3,871 of record JAPDJB010000060.1, read on the forward strand.
GTTTGACAGCCGAGGCTATGGAGGCTGGAGCCTATGGCCTAAGCACAGGCCTCATCTATCCGCCGGGATGCTATGCGAAGACCGAGGAGATCATAGAGCTGGCGAAGGTCGTCGCAAAATACGGAGGCATCTACGCCTCACACATCCGAGGGGAGGGAGACACACTCCTCGAGGCTGTTAGAGAAGCCATAAGGATAGGGGAGGAAGCCGGGATACCGGTTGAGATTTCACATCATAAGGCGGCCAGCAGGAAGGTCTGGGGGAAGAGCGCTGAGACCTTGAGGATGATGGAGGAAGCACGTAAGCGGGGGGTTGACGTCACCTGTGATCAGTATCCCTACAGGGCTGGGGCGACGAGCCTCGCTACGCTGCTCCCACCCTGGGCGCATGAGGGCGGCATGGAGAAGCTATTAGAACGGCTTAGGGACCCGGAGCTCCGTGAGCGTATGCGTCGAGACATAGAGCGGGGTCTTCCAGGCTGGGAGAACTTCGTCGAGGAGCTGGGATGGGAGAACATCTACATCTCCCACGTCCAGACGGAGAAGAATAAGGTGGTTGAGGGGAAGAACCTCGTCGAGGTTAAGGAGATTCGAGGGGATCCAGATGAGTTCACATCCGTCGTCAGCCTCCTACTAGAGGAGGATGGAGCCGTCGGCATGATCATCTTCGCCATGGATGAGGAGGATGTCCAAAGAATCATGAGGCATCCCCTCCAGATGGTGGGAACCGACGCCCTCGCAGCCTCGCCGAGAGGCCCCATGTCCCATGGGAAGCCGCACCCAAGATACTATGGAACCTATCCAAGGGTGCTAGGCCGCTATGTGAGGGAGCTGGGCGTCCTCACCCTTGAGGAGGCTGTGAGGAAGATGACATCAGCCCCCGCTCAGCGCTTCGGCCTATGGGACCGCGGCCTCATAAGGCCAGGGTTCAAAGCCGACATCACCATCTTCGATCCAGACACCATCATAGACAAGGCCACCTTCGAGAATCCCCACCAATTCCCAGAGGGAGTCGAATATGTCATCGTAAACGGAGTCGTCGAGGTTGAAGAGGGCAGACTAACCGGAGAGCTGGGTGGAAGGGTGTTGAGAAAAAGGTGATGAGGCCTCCTCTTTTTTACTCTAGATATCTCCCCATGTGAACTGGAGTGGCGTGGATCAGCGGTAGATCCCTCATCGTCTTCAGACCTGGCTCGGCCTCGATGACCCTTGGAATCATGTTGGTGATGACGCCTACAGTTCCATAGTCCCCATGGACGCAGGGAGATATCTTCTGATGGATCGGCGGCACGCCGTCGATGGTGACGCTGTCATACTCCTCCTCAGCCCCGATGTAGGCTCTAAAGTCGAGGGTGATGACCTTCTCGCCGCCCATGACACCGTGAGCCTTCTGCCTTAATCCGGCGTTATAGCCCTTAGGCACCTCAACATAGTCGCTTCTCACATCTCTGTCGAGGACGACGGGTTCAACCGGCTCCACCTCGATGCGGTCTAGAACCCAGCCGAGGGTGTCAGCGATCATCCCGATGGACTGAACCAATCCGACATGCCCCGTGATCTCTCCGCCCTCGATCTTCTTCCTGAACTCCTCGACGGTGAGGCCTGCGCCGATCTTCTTCTGGAAGGGGATTCGCCGAGTTGCGGCGTCCATCTGCCTAACAACCTCTATGCGTCGAACCTCGACGCAGACTCCGGTCAACAGCAGGGGGAGAGTATCCATGAGGAAGCCTGGGTTTATCCCCGTTCCCAGAAGCGTCGCCCCATTCTCCTTAGCCAGCTTGTCCAGCTTCTCCGCGTAGGCCTTCCCCTCCTCGGTGGCATAGGGGAAGGAGAGCTCCTCGCAGGTGGAGATGGTGTCGACGCCATGCTTCAATATGCCCTCGAACTGGGGGTAGGTATCCTTGAGATATGACATCGTTGCGTGGACGACGATGTCCGGCTTCGTCGAGGAGAGGATGTCATCCACATCATCGGAGACGATGACGCCTATGGGCTGTCGACCTAGGAGTTCGCCGAGGTCTTTCCCCACCTTGTTGGGGTCGATGTCTATGGCGCCTACGATCTCCACACCCTCCTTGGAGAGGAGATGCTCAGCGATCTTGCGGCCTATGACTCCCACACCATAGGAGACTACTCTAACCGTCTTCAACTCCCATCCCTACTTCATGCGTTCAAGGAGCTTAAAGGGTTTAGCCCCTGGAGTGGGAAGAGGGTTAGGCTTTGAGGCCTATGCCCTCCAGCAGCCTGCTCCTCGCCTCCTCGGTTATCCTGCCCAGCGCCCTCACCCTCTTAACGTAGTCGTCGATGAAGCTGGGGAGCATCTTGTAGATGGGGAGATACATCGGCCTGAAGTGAAGGCGCTCCCCCTCCACGCCCAGCTTCTCCAGCTCGCCTCTCACCTCCTCCACCAGCCTGGCCGTCAGCTCAGCCCTCGGCGTCCCCTCAGCCTCGCAGATCATCACCCCATCGGCTCCCAGGGCTAGCGCCCCGAGGAGGAGCCTCCTATCCAATAAGGCCGTGGAGGGTAGGCGGATGATCCTTATGGCTGTGGAGTAGCTCAGCCTCGCCGTCCCAGCGCTGTCGGCAGCAGTATAGCTGATCTCGTCATCGAAGAAGCCCACGACGACGGGTTCCTCAACCCCTGAGACCAGGGCCTCCACCTCTCTCAGCAGCCCCTCAACGGAGTAGTTCGGCAGCCTCAACGCCTCCCTCGGGCATCTGGAGACGCAGGCTCCACAGCCATCGCAGGAGACCAGGTCAACCTTCGGCTCCCCATCCACCAGTTTGATGGCGTCGAGGGGGCAGACCTCGACGCAGACTCCGCAGCCGTCGCATCCGCCGATGTAGACAGGCTTATAGGGGCTCAGCCTCAAACGGCCCTCGCCGAGGAGCTCATAGGCCTTGGAGGCTGCAGCCATGGCGTCGACGACGGATTCATGGATATCCTTAGGGCCGAGGGCCGCCCCAGCGGCGTAGATACCCCTCCTCAGCGTCGAGATGGGGTCGAGCTTCGGATGTCTAGGGGCGATGAAGAGATCTTCGCCTAGGGGTATGCCCAGCTTGGAAGCCAGCTCATCTAGCCCCCTGGAGGGGATGAGGGCTGGGCAGAGGACGACTAAGTCGACTCGATTTCTTATGAGGAGGCCCGTGTCGATGTCCTCAGCCGTTATGGTTAGGCCCTCTGGGGTGACCTCCACCTCCCCTGGCCTGCCATGTATGAATTCTACGCCCCTCTCCCTAGCCTCAGCGTAGAAGGCCTCGAAGCCACGTCCTGACATCCTCATGTCGGTGTAGTATATCCAGATCTTGAGGTAGGGGAGATACTCCTTGAGGAGTATCGACTGCTTAATGGCGTAGGGGCAGCAGACGGCGCTGCAGTATGCTACACCCCTATGCGGGTCTCGGGAGCCTGCGCAGAGGATGTAGGCCACGCTCTTCACCCTGCCGCCGTCGCTCCTCCTCAGCACCCTCCCCTCAGCCAGCTCCCTCTCTATGAGGCGTTCAAGTTGCAGCGATGTGATGACATCCGGATGCTCGGGGTGATAGTTCCTCAGCCTCTCAAGGTCTATTAGGTCGAAGCCGGTGGCAACGATTATGGCTCCGACTCTCAGCTCCTCGACATGTTCAGATTCATCGAGGTTCACCGCCTCAGCTGGACAGGCCTCAACGCAGGCTCCACATCTCGTGCAGTGTTCGAAGTCGATGGCGTAAGAGGAGGGGACGGCTTGGGGGAAGGGGAGGTAGATGGCCTTACGCTTATAGAGGCCCTCCTCAAACTCGTCTGGCACCTCGATGGGGCAGACCGATGCGCAGCGGCCACACTTCAGGCAGCGCTCTGGGTCTACGCCCCGAGGCCTGATCCTTACGGCGACGGTGAAATCCCCTGGCCCCCCTGAGACGGATTCCACCTCCGCGTTTGTGATCACCCTTATACGGGGATTCGCCTCCACCTCAGCCATCTTCGGGCTGAGGATGCAGGGGGCGCAGTCCAGCGTTGGGAAGGTCTTGCTGAGCTGAGCCATCCGTCCTCCGATGCTGGGTTTACGCTCGACGAGGTAGACGTTCAGCCCTGAGGCCGCCAGCTGCAGTGAGGCCGTTATACCGGCGATGCCGCCGCCGATGACGAGGACGTCTCGGCAGACCTCCACCTCCAACTCCTCTAGGGGCTGGAGGCTTCTCGCCCTGTTTATGCCCGCCCTGATTAGGCTGACGGCCTTCTCCGTCGCCCCCTCCCTATGAACCCAGCTACACTGCTCTCGGATGTTGACGTGAACCAGTAGATGCCTATTCAGCCCAGCCTCCTCTATGGTTCTTCGGAAGGTCTCCTCATGCATATGCGGTGAGCAGCAGGCGACGACGACTCTGCTGAGCTTCCTCCGCCTTATGGCATCCTTAATCATCTCCAATCCAGGCTTTGAGCAGAGGAAGCTGTGAACCCTGGCCACGGCGACATCCGGCTCCTCTCGAACTATGTCCCTCACCTTCTCGCAGTCGACGGTGCCTGAGATGTTGCCTCCACATCGACAGATGAAGACCCCTATCATCTACATCACCTTCTCCAATAGGCCGTCGACGGCGACGGCGTTGAGGTCTAGGCCTAATGCCTCAGGCTCCAGGCCGAGGGCGAGGCCTAGGAGCTGCGTATAGTAGAGGACGGGTATACGCCCCTCGCCGAGGATTAGGCTCTGATATCGGTCATACATGATGGCGCAGAAGGGGCAGATGAGAACGAGGGCGTCGACGCCGAGTTCGCTGAGCCTCCTCAGCTTCTTAGCCGCCATCTCCTTGGCCACCCGCTCGGACATCGCTAGGAGGCCGCCTCCACAGCAATCCATCTTACCTGGATACTCAACGCTCTCAGCCCCCGTCGCCTCCACCAGCTCGTCGAGGCTCCTAGGCCTCTCAGGGTCTTCAAAGCCCCCATAGGCCTCCGAGGGCCTCATATAATGACAGCCGTAGTGGACGGCCACCCTCAGATCATTTAAGGGTCTCTTAACTAGACCTCTAATGCGCTCCACACCCACCTCCTCATGGAGCATCCTCGCTATATGAAGCACTCTTGGGGCTTCACCCTTATACTCTGCGTCCAGCTCCCCCAAAACCCTATTCACCCTCCGTAGCAATCCCTCCTCTCGGCTGAGGAGCCACTCGGCCTTTATGAGGGTCTCAGCGCAGGCTGAGCAGAGGGTGGCGATGTCCAGGCCCTCCCTCGATGCCAACATGAGGTTGTAGGCGGCCATGGCGAGAGACCTCACCCTGTCTAGGGGTTCGAGGGGGAAGCCGCAGCAGCCGAAGGGGAGGTCGACGAACTCTATGCCCAAGGCCTCAGCGTGCCCTGGCCGACTGCTCATAGTTCATCTGCCTCGCCGGAACGGTGCATCCGAGGAATAGGGCATATCTCACGCCTTAACACCCCCTGCAAGCCTCTTCACGAACTCTGGCTCGGCCTCGACTTCGGGTAGTCCACGGTCGATCCTCTCCTCCGCCGTGAAGTCGTCGATGGGGTAGAGGCGACCCCCCTCGGCGAGGAGGCTTCTAATCCTCCTCATCGGCTCCGGTATATAGCCCTCCTCCACGGCTAGGTTTCTCAGCGCCGTCATCACCTCGGGTATCCTAACCCCCTGGGGGCATCTCTCCTCGCAGAGGAGGCACATGGAGCAGAGCCAGATGTAATCGCTGCTCAGCACTCGGCTCTTTAGGCCTAGACGAGTCATCTTCATGATCCTCCTGGGGTTGAAGCTGGCCTCGATCTCGATGACGGGGCAGCTCGCCGAGCAGACGCCGCATTGGAAGCAGGCTAGATGACTCTCATCAAACTCCGATTTTAGGCGTCTAAGGAAGCGTGTATCGATCTCGTCGACCTCGATCATCATCTCACTATCTATCGGAGATAGTTGTAAAAAGGATTCGCACTATTCTAGGGCCATGGCCACCAATTCTGCGATGTCGTAGAGCCTGAAACCCTCTGGGAGCTCCTCCCCCCTGAACATGGAGTGGCAGTGGGGGCATGCGACCACAAGGGCCTCGGCGCCCGTCTCCAGGGCCTCCCGAATTCTGAGGGTGCTGATCCGCTCACCCGCCTCAACCTCATAGAAGGCTTGTCCTCCCCCTCCCCCACAGCATAGGGCCTTCAGACCCCTCCTAGGCATCTCCAGCAGCCTCACCCCAAGGGCTTCAAGGATCCCTCTAGGCTCATCGACTAGGCCGTTCCAACGGCTGAGGTAGCAGGGATCGTGATATGTCACCTTCATCTCCAGAGGCTTCAACTTGAGGATGCCTCGTTTAACCAGGTTGCTTAGAGCCTCGACGTGGCTCTCCACTCGCAGAGAGTAGCCGTAGCCCCTATACTCGTTTTTGAGGGCGTTGTAGCAGTGGGGGCAGCCTGTTATGATGCTCTCATAGCTATATTTGGAGAGGAGCTCCGTGACCATCTTGGCCGACTCGACGAACATCAATTCGTCTCCCACCTTCCTCGCCGGCTCGCCGCAGCAGATCTCGCCTTCAAGGATGGCGACCCTCAGCTCCGCCTTCTTCAGCGCCCTCAGCAGGGCCTCGGCGCATACCCTCAGCTCTGGGTCGTAGGCCACAGCGCATCCAATCCAGTAGATGTAGTCGTAGTGCTCCCCCTCACAGGCCCATTCGGCGAGGCCCTCATCGACGAGGCTTCTCAGCCAATCCTCCCGCTCCTTCGATGGGAATCCATAGGGGTTTCCCTTCGACATGATGTTGTAGGAGAGCTCCTGAACCTCCCTTGGAACCTCCATCTCAGAGATGTATAGGCCTCGCCGCAGGTCGATTATGGTCTCAACCTGGTTCAGCAGCAGGGGACACTCGGCGACGCAGGCTCCACAGGTGACGCATGACCAGACTGCCTTGGCCTCGATCCTCTCAGGTGTGAGGCCTTCATCCCATAGGCCTCGATTCATCGCATCCCTCAGGGTCGTCATCACCTCCATCGGCGATAGGGGCTTCCCGCTGATCCTCGCTGGGCAGACCTCATGGCATCGGGCGCACTCGATGCAGGAGTCGTAGTCGAGCCTCTCCCTCCAGCTCGCCTCGGAGAGCTTCGAGACGCCGAGGACTCCCCCCTCCTCGACTATCCTATATATCTCTGGAATCGGCTTGAAGATGTTCGGCTCCTCAAGCCTTGAGAGGAGGAGGTTTAGGAAGCCCCCGACTAGGAGGTGGGAGAGCTTCGTGTAGGGTATGACGGCCAGGCTTCCCATCGCCAGGGTTAGGTGCAGCACCCATAGGGGTCGATAGAGAGCCTTGATGGAGGAGGCAGACCATCCCATGAAGAGGTTGGAGATGGGCGTCCCAATGGGCGTCCAGGGGTCGATCCAGGGTCTACGATAGGCGGCGTTCATCAAACCGTCGAGGAGGAAGCCGGTGACGAGGATGGCGAGGAGGTCTAGGAGGATGAGGATGTCGCCTAGACTCGTCGATAGACTCTCCTTCAGCCTTAGAATCCTCCTGAACAGTGCCATTAAGACCCCTATGAGCATCAGGAGGCCTGAGACGTCGGCCATCAACTTGAAGTATAGGTATCGCTGACCTAGGAGGATGGAGCCGTGGAGGAGGTAGTAGTCGGCGCTCCTAGTCACCGTCGCCAACCCCAGACCTAGACAGCCGATGTAGAGGGAGAGATGCATCAGGCCGGCGTATCCATCGGAGGCGACGCGTAGCTGTAGCAATCCATAGAGGAGGAGCCTCCCAATCCGAGTTAGAGGCCTGTCGAAGCTGGGCTTCTCACCGCCGTGAAACCAGAGCCTCCAATGTCTGTATAGGCCGTATAGGATGGCGATGATGGCGATGGACATCAGGATGTAGACGAGAGGCTTTAGGTCTGCGACGTAGAGGAAGGGCCTAACTTTCCGAAGCTCCTGAAACATCATGACAACTCAGCACAATAGGATATGGATGATTTTAAGGTTTCCTAGGCGGTCTCAGCCTCAATGAATCTTAGGACTTATTAGGGGAGAGGGAGATAGCTTGGAGAAAACTCTGGGGTGTCCTCTTGGAGGGTCGAGAGAGGGAGATAATGATCCTGGGGGCTGGGATAGGCGGCCTGAGGGTGGCTCTGAGACTTGAGAAACGGCTGAAGAGGGGGATGGGGAGGATCATACTCGTAGATCAGAATGACTATCATCAGTATCTATATAGGATACATGAGGTCTGCGGCCCCGATTATGATGAAAGGGATATAATCGTCCCCCTCTCCAAGGTGATCGGCGGTAAACGGATAGAGTTCAGGAAGATGAGGGTTGAGAGGATAGATGCCCATCGCAGGGTCGTCGTCGCATCTGAGGGTGAGATGCCCTTCGACATCCTCGTCATCGCCCTGGGAAGCAGCCCCCAATACTATGGTATAGAGGGCCTTGAGGAGAACAGCCTGGTGCTCAACAGCTATGAGGCGGCCAGGGAGATCAGGAGGCGAATAGAGGAGCTCTTCAGGGAGGCTGGGAGGGGGGAGACGCCTCCAGGGATCGTGGTCGCGGGAGGCGGATTCACCGGCACGGAGCTGGCGGGGGAGCTCGCGGAGTGGATTCCGATGCTGATAGAGAGATATGGGTTGAGGAGGCCGGATAGCCTTTTAACCCTCGTCGAGGCGATGCCCCACATCCTACCAGGGTGGAATCCAGAGCTCTCCGAGATGGCTGAGGAGATCCTCGCCTCTAAGTCCGTTGAGATAGTGACCGGCGACCCCGTGAAGAGGGCTTTAAGGGAGGGATTGGAGCTTAAGAGCGGGCGAATGATATACTCCGATCTAACCATCTGGACGGGTGGAGTCACCTGTAACAGGGCTGTGGGAGGAGACTTCGAGATGGTGAGGGGTAGAATCAGGATCGACGACTACTGCCATGCCTGGGGCTATGAAGACATCTACGTCGTCGGCGACGCCTCCTGCGCCCTAGACGGCGAGACTGGTAAGCCGCTTCCCCCCTAGGCTCACATAGCCATGGCTCAGGCCGACGTGGTCTCCCACAACATCTACGCCTCCCTCACGGGGGGAAAGATGAGACGCTATGTTGGAGAGCGCGTCGGGGAGATTGTGACGCTGGGTAGGAGACACGCCATCGGGGAGCTTTGGGGAATAAGGATGAAGGGCTTGACGGCTAGGGTGATGAAGAAGCTCATACATCTATGGTATGTCCACTCGATAGGGGGAGTAAAACTGCTTTTAGGGGATCCCTAGACGGTTCTGGGTATTAGACCCCTCCTCTTAGCCGTGAGGGAGGCGAAGAAGAGGAGGCATCCAGGCAGGGTGAATAGGAGTAGATGTCTGAAGGCCTCCTGATAGAGGGGGGTCTCCCTCATCAATAGCAGCGAAACGGGGACTGTGCTTCCCGAGACGTACCACCACATGCTTGGAGTGATCTTATAGAGCCTCCAGGTGAGGTCGCAGGCTATGGGGATGACCGATAAGACGAGGTGGTAGAGCCAGAGGATCATGGAGGAGTCATCATCTAGGGCTAGGGGGATTAATGGGCAGCCGATATACCAGGTTGATAGGGCTAGAAGCTCCACCTCCACCTCCCATCCAGGCCTCAGTAGAATCAGATAGATGAGGGAGGGTGGAAGCAGGGTTATGAGGACTAGGGGATTGACGATCCCACCGGCTTGAACATCCCCTCTACGGGGTATGAGGATATCTGAGAGGAGGATGAGGAGCATGAGGGTGAGGATAAACCCCATGCCACCCCGCGTCTTGAGGAGGAGGGGTAGATAGCCTAGGATTGGTATCCTCCCCACAACCCTACCCAATACGTGATCCTGGGAGATGGGTGTGTAATCCTCCCTTGGATTGTTATCCCCCTTGGTGATGAATAGCCATTTATCCCCCTCCATATACTTCTCGACGGCTCTGTGAACGATATACTCCTCGGGGCGGCCTGGCCTCTCGAAGACGAGTATATCGCCATCGGGGGGTGGGGCGGCCTTGACGTTGTTGAAGTCCCCTATCGAGCTGATTAGGATGAGGTCTCCGACGCCGAGGGTTGGAACCATGCTCTGAGATACCACAACCATCAGGGGGTAGGAGACGCCCATCGCATTTCTCAGGAGATGTATCCCACCTATGGAGAGGGCGATGAGGAGGAGGAAGGCGGAGGCGTAGAGGAGGCGTCTAAACCCATAGGTCATCTCAACCCCTCTCAGCCTCGATGTGCTCCTCTATCCATCGCTCCAGGAGTTCACAGGTCGTAGGGGACTTCTCCCCCCCTGGGAAGCAGCGGTCTATGTCATCGCAGGTTAGGCAGGGGCATCCCTCCAGGGAGTCGAGGGTTATGGGTTTACGCTTGGAGTAAAGCCTATAAGTCCAACGGCCATTGTGGAGAACTCTCTTACGCTCTATTATGCCTCGCTCCTCGAATCTTATGGCGAGTCTGGAACCCTCCCTACTGGTGACGCCCAGCTTCTTCCACATCTCGCTTTGAAGCATCCCCTCCTCACCGGCCTCGTATAGCAGCCTAAGCGCCCTCTCCTCTAGATCATCCTTCGGCAAGGCTCATCAGCCTTCATCCTCATAGTAGATGAGGTCAAGCTCCTCGAGGAGGCTGTGAAGCTTCTCAACGGCCTCTCTCACCATCTTCTCATCCTTCGCGCCGGTGCAGACGAGTTTACCGCTGGCGAAGAGGAGCATAACCACCTTCGGGTCATCCATCCTGTATATGAGGCCTGGGAACTGCTCTGGTTCATACATGACGTTCTCCATGACATCCGCAGCCGTCTCAAGGTCTATTCTGCCTCCGAGATTTGCGGAGGCGACGATGTTCTGTATGACGATCTCAGGTTTACCGAGGATTATTATGCCGCTGTTCTTAAGCTCCCTCACAACCTTCCTAACGGCGCTCTTAGCCTGCTTCTCAGACTTGGCACCGGTGCAGACCATCTTCCCAGAGCTGAAGATGAGCGTCGCCGTCTTAGGCCTCTTAAGCCTGAAGACTAGGCCTGGAAACTGTTTGGGACGATACTCGACATTCTTAAAGGTTTTCAGGATGGAGAGGAGGTCGATCCTCTGATCCAGGGTCGCGGATGCGACGACGTTCTCTATGCTGATCTGAATCCTCTTCTTCCTATCCTCCGGAGACGACATCACAACCCCTCCACCTCTGATAGGAGCTCCTGGGGGAGGAGATTCTGATTCTCGATCTCGACGATGGGTATAGACGTCAAATTCGGCTCAACTCTGAGTCGATCGCTGTAGCTTATCTCCCCCGTATAGGTGTTGTAGATGATGAAGCTTCCCTCAACCCGTTCATCCGTCTTAACGAAGTAGACGAACATCTCCCTCAGGGTTCCGGCGATGACGAAGTATAGATGCGCAGAGCCGAGGCTTAGATGCTGGATGACGTTCACAGCCGGAGAGGAGGCGACGAGCATCACCAAGTCCCTCATAGACCTCAACTGGACGAACTTCATAGACTCCATAGAAACTATATCCAAATCCCCTTAAATAGCTTATAAGTGGCTGCCACTTATAGCGGGTGAAATCCCAGCGCCGAGAAGTTTATTGCTCCATCCTCTCTATGGCTACTGCGCAGGCCTTATACTCAGGTATCTTGGCCCTCGGGTCGAGGGCTGGATTCGTCAATACGTTGGCCGCAGCCTCCCCGAAGTGGAAGGGTATGAAGAGGACTCCCTCCTTTATCCGGTCGGTTACTAAGGCCTGGAGGGTGATCTCACCTCTCCTGCTTCTAACCCTCACCCACCCCCCATCCTCGATGCCCAGTCGCTCGGCGTCCCTCACGTTGATCTCAACGTAAGGCCTGTTAAGCTGTCCAGTCAGCGTCTTAGACCTCCTCGTCATCGTCCCCGTATGCCAGTGGAAGAGGAGTCTCCCCGTCGTGAGGATGAAGGGATACTCCTCATCAGGCTGCTCAGCCGGAGGCCTATGCTCAGCCGGTATGAAGCGTCCGAGGCCCCTGGTGAAGCGTTCCACGTGGAGTATCGGCGTCCCAGGATGCTGGGCGGAGGGGCAGGGCCACTGGATTCCCCGCCTCTCAAGTCGATCATAGCTGATGCCTCGATAGAGGGGGACGAGCCTCGCGATCTCCCCCATCACATCCCGCGGCCTCTCAGCTCCGAGGGGTCTACCCAGCCTCCTGGCGAGCTGAGCTATGATCCACCAATCCGGCTGGCATTCATCGATGGGTGGTATGGCTCTATGAATCAGCTGGACTCGTCGATCCGTGGAGGTGAAGGTTCCCGTCTTCTCGGCGTAGCTGGCGGCGGGCAGCACCACATCCGCCAGCTCAGCTGTCTCGGAGAGGAATAGCTCCGAGACGGCGAGGAACTCAAGTTGACGCAGCTGCCTCCTCACCTCATTTGAATCGGGATGCGATAGTACTATGTTCTCCCCCATGATGTACATCGCCCTTATCTCCCCGCCGCAGGCTTCAGTCATCTCCACCGAGGTCAGTCCTGGCTCTGATGGGAGCTTCACATCCCAGGCCTCCTCGAAGGGGCGTCGAGCCTCAGAGTCCTCAACCCTCTTATAGCCTGGTAGGAAATCTGGTAGGGCGCCCATGTCGCAGGCTCCCTGAACATTGTTCTGCCCCCTCAGCGGATTTACCCCCGTCCCAGGTCTACCAATGTTTCCGGTTAGCATCGCCAGATTCGCTATGGAGTGGACGTTGTCGACGCCTGTTGTATGCTGTGTAAGGCCCATGGAGAAGATGATGGAGGCCCTCTCCGCTGAGGCGTAGAGCCTCGCAGCCTCCCTGATGAGATGCGCTGGGACGCCGGTGATGGCCTCAACATCCTCCGGCCTATACCTGGAGACAACCCTCCTCAGCTCCTCGAAGCCCTCGGTTCTGTTGGCGATGAACTCCCTGTCGTGTAGGCCCTCTGAGATGATGACGTTCATCATCGCGTTCAGCAGCGCCACATCTGTTCCAGGTCTATGCCTCAGATGTATCTCGGCGTATTCCGTCAATGGTATGGCTCTGGGATCGGCGACGATGAGTTTTCCACCCCTCCTCACAGCCCTTATGATGCGGCGGGCGATGAGGGGATGCTGCTCGGTGGTGTTGGAGCCTATGACGAAGATAACCTCAGCCTCCTCTAGGTCTTCTATGCTGTTGGTCATGGCTCCGCTTCCAAAGGCGTCTATGAGGCCGATGACGGTGCTGGAGTGGCAGAGCCTCGCACAGTGATCGATGTTATTGGTTCCCACGACAGCCCTAGCGAGCTTCTGAAGTAGATAGTTCTCCTCATTCGTCGCCTTCGCCGAGGAGAGAAGGGCGACGGCATCGGCTCCATGCCTATGGGCGACCTCCCTCAGCCTCTGAGCCACCAGGTCTAGGGCCTCACCCCAATCAGCCTCCTTGAAGGTTTCACCCCGCCTGATGAGGGGTCTCCTCAACCTCTCGGGATGATGTATGAACTCGTGGGCGCTCCACCCCTTTATACATAGCCGCCCCTCCCCAGGCCCATCGACGGCGGGTAGGGTGGCGACAACTCGGCCATCCCTAACCTTCAATCTTATATGGCAGCCTACTCCACAGTAGGGGCAGATGGTCTCAACCCTCATCCAGCCACCTCCAAGGCCCTCTCCACCTCCCTGTTCCTCACCCTATGATACCTATAGCCCACCTCATCGAGGCTGAAGCCCATGGCGAGGGCGAGGAGCTCCAGATAATAGAAGACTGGAAGCCTATACTCGACGCCGAGCCTCCTAGCCGCCGATGCCTGCCCCACGTCGAATTGATGGAAGCATTGGGGGCAGATGACTGCTATAGCCGTGGCTCCACCTCTCCGCATGGAGTTGAGCTTTGAGGCCAGCAGCCTCTCTGAGGCCTCCCTCGAGCCATAGGTGGATAGAGTCCAGCCGCAGCATAGGGTCTTCAGGTCATAGTCAACGGCCTCAGCTCCGAGGGCTTCAACCAATTCGTCGAGGATCACCGGATCATAGGGGTCGTCGAACCCCATGATCTCTGGGGGGCTGAGGATGTGGCAGCCTGTGTGGCAGGCGATCCTCAAGCCCTCCAGGGGCCTCTCAACATGTGCCTTCAGCTTCTCTAAATTCTCGATGAGGATCTCCGCGAAGTGTCTCACCTCTATGAGGCCTCTAAACTCCCTGTCGATGATCGACAGAGCGTCGTTCACCCTCCCCCTCAGCTCCTCATCTCCCTTCAGCTCCTGGTTCACTGTTCTCAGCGTATAGAGGCAGCCGTTGCAGAGGGTGAGGATGTCTAGGCCCAGCTCCTCCGCGAGGGAGAGATTCCGTGCAGCCATCACCCTCCAGCTCATCTTATCGACGCTTAGGGATACGGCCTCAGGGCAGCAGGTGAAGTTCTCCACGTCGACGAGCTTCACCCCCAGCTCTCCAAGTATCCTCCTCGATAGAGCCTCGAGGTGGGGCAGCCTCACCCGTATGAAGCATCCTGGAAAGAAGGCGTAACGCCTCATGGCTCCCCCCTCGGCTCGGCCAATCCCGTTTTGAGAGCTATCTGCCTCAGCTCCTCCGCGGCCTCCGTGGTTAGGGGTTTGAGTCCTAACTCGGCTCTACGCCTCATCGTTGAGGGGGTTATGGGGAATAGGTATCCGGTGGAGGTGATCTGCGCTATGATGCCTGTTAGAAGCCTTGGAGCCAGCCCCCGCTTATAGGCCTCAGCCTTAGCGGCCTCTATAAATCTAAGCGGCGAGGTCTCATAGGGGCAGGCCTCCTCACATTTATGGCAGGCGGTGCAGAGCCATATCCCTGGGTTTGAGGCAGGGTCTGGGGCTGAGAGGCAGTGGTAGACGTAGGTGTATCTCTCATCGAACCCCTCTTCGAATTGGACGTGACAGAAGTGAGTCTCAACGGCGCAGCAGACTACACATCGGAGACAGGCCTCAGCCACCCCGATTACAATAGGCCTCGCTCTAAGGGGGTGAGGAGACCTCAATTTTTATCATCTAAAATCTTCGATTATGAAGTCTTAATCGTTTTCCTCCTCTAACTCAACGAGCGGCTTCACGATGCCGAAGTCTGTTATGCTCGACTCCTTCAGCCCCAGCCTTATGTTCAGACTGTAGAATCCATCCTCGTATGTCCCAGCCTCCCCATGCCTAATGGCGTCCAATTCATCGCAGAGTAGGGGCATATCTACGCCATGAACCTCCGATGGCTGACCGGTTATGAAGCTAGTTCAGACTATGGGCGTCGAGGGATCTTAAGGCCTCCAGCTATTGGAACCTCACCCTGCCGTATTCCTCTGCATTAGGCCCCTCAACTCTAGGCGTTCTACAAGTGTCAGCTCCAGTCCGTCGTAGCCTAGTATGATGACGCGTGGCATCGAGTAGATGGTTGGGGAAACGCTTTTTATCTCGTCGGTGGTGGATTAGAGAGGCTGGCGAAGAGTCGTGTTCCGGAGGAGTAGAAGCCTAGCTCCCTTCGTCGCCTCCCCCATGAGCGTCGTGAGGAAGATGCTTCAATACGCGGAGGTTAAGCCTGGGGAGGTTGTCTACGACCTCGGATGCGGCGATGGACGCATAGTCATCACGGCAGCCCAAGAGTTCAAGGCCATAGGTGTGGGAGTTGAGCTTAACCCCAAGCTGGTGAGGGAGGCCAGGGCCAAGGTGGAGGCCCTAGGCCTCGGGGATAGGGTTCAGATAATCCTCGGAGACCTCATGGAAGTAGACCTAAGCCGAGCCGATGTGGTGACGATGTACCTCACAACAGGCGCAAATGAGAGGGTGAGGCCGAAGTTGGAGAGGGAGCTTCGGCCAGGTGCGAGGGTTGTAACCCACGACTTCTCGATCCCTGGATGGGATGCGAAGAGGAATATGAGATTCAAGGAGGGATATAGGACGCACACCATCTATCTATATAGGAGATGAGGGCCGCCCCTCTACTTCTTCTCCCCACCCTCCGGATATAGGCCTATACGTCTTAGAAGCTCCACTAGGGTTGGCGACATCCTAAACCTTGGAAACTCCTCTGGTTTAACCCATCTCGCCTCTAGGGCGTCGGAGGATGCCTTCAGGTTTCCGCCCTTAACCTCCGCTAGGTAGTCGACGATGACGAAGTGGAACTTTACATGATCCTCCTCATCCCTATCGATCTTATCTATGACGCCTAGTAGATCTGTGATCTCCACCTCCAATCCAGTCTCCTCCAGGGCCTCCCTCACAGCGGCCTCCTTCACCCGTTCACCCAGCTCCACCAATCCACCTGGTATAGACCAGAGGCCGGCGTCAGGCTCAGCGGCCCTCCTAACCAGCAGGTAGTGCTCCCCATCTCTGATTAGGACGCCTACGCCGATGAGGGGCCTCTCAGGATATAGACGCCTCCTAGACAACCTAATTATGATGTCTATGGGAAGCCTTAAGGGTTTGATCCCCCACTCAAAACCTGCTTGAAGATCATCGTCTTCACCCAGGGCCTCTACGGTGAGAGG
This sequence comes from Candidatus Bathyarchaeota archaeon, assembly GCA_029259285.1. GTDB lineage: Archaea > Thermoproteota > Bathyarchaeia > TCS64 > B23 > B23. The sequence continues at coordinate 20,255 of JAPDJB010000060.1, forward strand.
ATCTATCGAAATCTATCACGGCGCTCGGATTTGACTCTAGGCGAGGTGAAGATGCCGCGAAGCCTTCCACCCCTACCCGAGGAGCCAGAGGAGATCCTTGGAGGCTTAGGGATCTCCGGAGGCTGGGACATACTCCTCTTCCTTGGGGAGTCTCCCTCAGCGGCGATGTTGATCCCCGACGCCGCCAGACTCTGCGGCGTGAAAGCCGTGATAGCGCCGGCCGACAGGTATTCCTGGCTACCCCTAGGCCTGGAGCATCAGCTCGCAGCTGAGCTTAGGGAGATGGGGATTGAAGCCATCTTCCCAAGGCCCTTCTGCTCCCTCACACCTAGGGGACATGACATTATAGATAGATTCGCGGAAAGATTCGGAATGCCGAGGCTGAGGATCGAAGTCGAGGGGGACATCATAAGGCATGTGGAGGTCTTGAGGGGAGCTCCCTGCGGCTCAACCTGGTTCATGGCGGAGAGACTCCCAGGAATCAGGGTTAGCGAGGCCCCTGAGAGAAGCGGATTGCTGGTTCAGATCTATCCCTGCCTCGCCTCTAGGGATATCGAGCCGCCCTTCGATGACGCCCCCATACACATCTCCGCCCGCCTAGCCATGGGGGCGGTTGAGAGGGCGTTGAGGGAGACGCGGTCAGGTATGGGCCTCTAGAGAGGCGAACTCCATGCTCATGAATCTGCTCATAGGCGTGGTCTCAGCCGATGCTGGATAGAGCTCCGGTATGACCTTAACCCAGATGGGGAATCGACATTTCAGCGCTGTCCCCTTGACGATGGCCTCCCCTGGGGGTAGGTCTCCCAGCAGCTGGATGAATTCGTCGCCGACGATCTCGCCGAGACGCTGCTTATCCAAGTCTTCGAGGGAGTGGCAGATGATGTTGTTGGCGCATTGGGTCACAACGGTCTTCTCCACCGTCGCCAGGCGTTGGGTGACGATCCATAGGCCCACCCCGTTCCTGCCTCCGTTCGTCGCGATCTCCTTCACTATGCTCAACAGCTTCGCCCTGCTCTCCTTAGACCCAATCTCGAAGAGGCCTCGTTGAGGGGCGTAGTACATCGCCTCCTCCAACACGACGACGCATCCGAAGCGTCGATTCTCCAAGGCCTCCCTGAAGATTCGTCGCAGAACCTGGGCGATGACGATGTGCTTCTGCTCCCAGGTGTCCACCCCCTCGCTGAGATCCATGATGACAACCCTCCAATTCATCAATAGTCTCACCGGATCTAGGGGGTCTAGATCTCCCTCAGGTATCAGCCTCGACGTGTTGACGGCGTTGATGACCTGCTGCCGATAATTCTCAAACTCGTCGAGGCGCTTGTTAAAGCCCAGCCGCTCTGGGTCTACGGCTCTAACCGCCTCCCTCAGAGACTCCTTCGTCACCATACGGCCTTCAGCGTAGAGCCTTCTAAGGGCCTTCATCAATATCTTGGCGTTCCACCATGTCTTCTGCCATCCGAACTCTGTGAGGTAGTCCTCCCAGTCGACCTCCGAGGGCTGGAAGAATCGGCTCCAGGGAACCCTCAGGACGTTCTCGGGGCCGAGTCGATCTATGAGGCTCGCATATTCGCCGTCCTTGTCGACGATGAGGAATCTCACCGGCGGATTTAGGGAGGCGGCTCGGCAGATCATCGTTATGGCCGTCGTCGTCTTTCCCGTTCCTACAGCTCCGCAGATGAGGCAGCTCTGCCTGATCAATGGATAGACGCCTAGCTCCACCTCCAGCTCCGTGCTGGGGTCTACGCCCAATAGAATCTTCCAATCCCCCTCAGGCCTCGTGAACCTGGCGACTATGCCCCTATCAGCCTTGAAGACAGGCGTATTCGGCGGGAGGGGATGACGTAGGGGTCTTAGGCTCCCCTCCTCATCGATCCAGCCCCACTGATAGGCCTCGGCATGTATCGATGAATCCTCGAAATCCCTGATGATCCGACCCTCGCGTAGAAGGGCCTCCTCATAGCCTCTAACCCGCCTATGCGGATAGACCCTATGAACCTGATAGACGACAGGTGCCCCCGTCTTTGGATGTATGACGTAGACTAGGTCTCCCTTCGCCACCTCACGGCCTCTGAGTAGTATAAAGGTGATCTCATCGAGGTGATACTCCCCCGTGGGGCTGTAGGTATGCCCTAAGAGGTTCCCATCCACCGTCCCTCACCCCAGTAGGGTGCTAGATATGAGACGTCTCCGAGAAGTCTTCCAACTCGACCTATAATCTCGGAGTATATGTCGGCGATCAGCCTCTTCGATATCCTGACCTCCTCGTCGGCTCTGAGGATGGGCAGCGGAATCCCCCACCACATCGATGACCAGTAGCAGTGATCAGCTATCTCATCGATATGGCTGAGGGAGAAGTCTGGTACATCGATCCTGATTGGCGGGATAGACCAATCTGAGGTCAGTCGACAGTAGAAGGAGTAGATGGAGGCCTCCAAGGCGTCCATTAGGGGGGCTGATCTCACCACTCTTCGTAGAGCCTCCCTCGGTGAGAAGAGGCCTGTCCTCTCCCCAGGTCTCAGGAGGTGAAGCAGTAGGAAGGCGTCTGGAAGCTCCGTCTCCTCTTTAAGGCCTAGATGGTAGATGAGGTATCGGGCTGAAGGCCTCTTCACTATGGAGGCCACAGCTATGCCCCGCTCCCGACAGATTCTTAGAAAGCCGTTGACTGCGTCAATGAGCCTCCGACGATCAGCCCTACGACCCCTCATGCTCCACCAGTTACTGAAGGCCAGAGGCCCATCTACGAGGATTAGCTCCACGGGGGGATCATGGCTGAGGTATTCGATGAGCGTCTCGTAGAGGAGGGCCTCCCTCCTAACGGCGACGATGCCTCTAAACCTCTCATCGGAGATGGTGTAGGGAAACGCGAGTGATAGGGGTGGAAGGAAGAAGCGACTGCCCGATGGGGCCTCGTAGACGAGGGCGTCCACCACGGCGTATCTCCTCGAAGCCAGGGGGAGTATCTGGCTTCCCGCATCAGCCCCAGCGATGGAGGTGAAGCACTCCCGCTTCTCCAAGCTGTGGAGGGTGAGCTCCCCTCTAAGCCTCTCCACCAGCCTTCGGAGGGCGTCGAGGCTCTCCTCCACATCTTCAGGTATCTCGTTGAGGAGGAGGTTTCTTATGGCTAGGCAGAGGTTGGGGTTTCCCTCCCCCACTTCCACCTGTTTCAGAGCTAGGGAGCCCACCCTCAGAACACCACTATAACGTCAATTCTTTCTTCGATATTTAAATGCTGCGATCACTCCGAGCATAATTTCTGATTTTGGCCATTTTATTTATATATGGAGAAATTAATATGCTCGCTGAAAATTGAGTCGAGATTCATTTAGGTCTTGAGCCAAAAGTAAAGTTAATTAATGGATTAAGAGTCATCGATAGTTGAAGATGGAGAAAGGGGGAACCCTGAGAGAGCTTGTCTTCAAGACCTTCCTCAGGAATCCTGGGCTGGGGCCTTCTGAGATGGCTGAGAGACTCGGCGCGAACTATAACTCGGTGAAGGCCATCTACGCCAGGCTCTGCGAGGAGGGACTGCTCAGAAGGGAGGGAAGGGGAAACTACTCCGTGAATTATGAGGGAATCCTGCTACACCTCCTTGAGAGAATAGAGGCGCTTGAGCGGGGTGGTAGCTGATGGCTGAATCCATCCTGGACAGGGCGCTTGAGGAGCTGTCGCCGACGACGAGCCTCTTCAAGATCTTCCTACACCTCTCCCTCAGGGGAGCCATGTCTCCAAGTCAGATCGCCGAGGAGACGGGTATCTCACCAGGAACCGTGAGGCCTGCCCTGAGGACGCTGCTGAGGAGGGGATTTGTCACCCAGCGGGAGGATGGATCCTACGCCGCTGTGAAGCAGCTCCCCCTCGTCGAGGTTCTCTCCCACCTCTACGCCAGGCTATTGAAGGGTTAGGCGTGGGTTGCCTTGGCCTCCGATGCCCTGGAGAGCCTGAGGAGGGCTGTGAGCCAGAGGGAGGTGCTACTCTGCCTAGTGGAGAATGGGGAGCCTATGTCGTCGCAGGAGATCGCTAAGAGGCTGTCGATGACGGTGAACGCCGTCAACATCGCGCTGCACAACCTCCACAATAAGGGTCTGGTGGAACGGGTGGCGAGAGGCGTATATCGATATAAGCTGGGGGCGATACTTGCACCTCTATTGAGGGAGTATCTGGAGAGGGGAGGATGAGGGGGAGGATTAGGGGCCTCGACGATTTACGGCTTGAAACCTCAGCCTTCAAGGTTCTCTGCTACCTCTCCTTCAGGGAGGGCCCCCTAAAACCCTCGGAGATAGCTGAGAGCCTGGGAGAGAAGCCCTCAACGGTGAGGGCGAGGCTGGCTGAGCTCAAGGAGGCTGGCCTCGTCTTCTCGACCCCCCAGGGATACATCTCCAGGGTCACCCCCTATGATATACTGATGAAGCTCTATAGGGTTTTGAAGGAGGAGTTGGGAGGTGTCTGAGGAGGTTGTTAAGGGTCTGAGGGAGCTGGGTGAGGCCCTTCTGAGGCTTAAGAGGGCTCCAAGTCAATTTGCCGTCTTTCATCACCTCCTCCGGAGTGGGAGGGCTATGACCATCAGGGAGTTGGCAGGTGAGCTTGGCCTAACGGCTAAGGCAGCTGAGAGGGCTGTGGCCAAGCTTTTGGAGAAGGGTTTGATACAGAGAACCCCCTTCAGGAATGGGGCCTACACCTGTGATCATAAGTTGATAATCCTAAGCCTACTCCAATTGGTCTCAGACCTCTATGAGGCCTCAGGGGAGAGGGGCTGAACCCAGCTCTAGACGTGAACAAGGAGGCAAGATTCAGCCTGGGATGGCGGATTCGGGGTCTCCAGAAGCCTTTAGAAGCCTGTTTCAAACTCCCCTGGCATGACCCCCTCCCTCTATTCCTGGTCACCTCTTCCTCAGCTGTGGGAGAACCTCCTCCTCTATCCACTTCACACCCTTAGTTGATAACTTGTATATCGGGGATCTCTCAGCCGGTTTGAAGATGTATCCCCTCCTCCTCATCTCATGGAGCCTGGCGGGGACTGTGACCTTCCTCCCACTTGCGGCTAGGCATCTCTTTATCTCCCCACTCGATGCCTGGTGATCCCTCATCGAGTAGAGTATGAGGCCTATGGCCTCATAGTGGGTGAGCCTCTTCTTGGTGACGATTATGGGGCCGTCACCCCTCATCTCCACTATGCCCCTGAGGCTGTCTCTAGCCCTATTGACCATCAGCGATGAGATTCGATTGTCAACCTCTCTGAGGAAGACCTCGTCGATCTCCTCTAGGGCCTCAAGAACCTCCTCAGCTGTCTCGCCGCTTACCTCTATCTCACCGAAGGTGGTTTTGATTCCAACCCTTATGCGTGGCAATCACCCCTCCTCCTCGTTGAGGACGTATAGGTAGCCTCGCTTCTTATCCCTCCATCGTCTGAGCTTTCCACGCTTCACCAGCCAGACGAGGACGCCGGAGAGTGTTGTCTTAGGGAAGAATATCGCGTTGGCCTCCATCGCCTCCCTCAGCTCGGAGAGGGTGCGCGGAGTCTTACCCCACTCCGTCGATAGAAGCGATATCACGGCTTCGCTACACCGCGATGTCCAGGGTATCCTCGGATACTCCCCCTTTCCCTCCTTCACCTCCAGGGCCTCTGGATTCCCCCGCGCCTCCTTCATCCTGAAGGCCTTTGAAACCTTATAGATGATTCCACCGAGGTCTTCGAGGGTGGAGAGGACTTCCTCACGTTCCCCTCCCATCTCCACCTCCATGTCTCCAATCCTCACCCTCAACCTGAAGGCGGGCCTACCCATGGCTAACCACTGAGAAGGGTCTTCGACGTAATTATTATGGATGGGCGCTATAATACTTGCCACGTCTTATATGGGTGAATAAATCCCAGAGGGAGTGAACACCCCTCGATAATTAACTCCTTTGAGATCGCCCCCTTCACCAATCAATTAAATCTTCCTCCGCTAAACCCGATGAAATTTAATAATCTACGAATTAGGGGACTCAGAGAATTATAAAGGGGTTTAGCCCTCCAACTCCTTCAGCCTCTCACTTATAAGGGTTCTAAGAATCTCCTGCACCTCAGCTGGGTTGGCTCGACCCCGCACCTCCGACATCACCCTCCCCATCAGGGGGCCGAAGGCCCTGGGGCCACGCTCCTCGAGGAGTTTGATGTTCTCCTCCATCTTCGCCTTGATGATGGCCTCAAGCTCCTCCCTCGAGAAAAGCTCCAATCCCAGCTCTCTGAGGGCCTCCCTAGCCGTCGATTCGGGGTGTCCAGCTAGCCATGTGAGGACGTCGGGGATGGCCTCCTTCATCATCGCCCCCTCCTCGATTAGTTTGAAGATCTCTCTCAAGGCGTCGTCGCCGATGAGGTCGACCCTCACCCCCTCTCTGGATAGGCTCTTAAGGGTCTCGGTGAGCGTCACCGCTATCAGCGTCGGCGAGACCTTTAGGCTTCTAGCCATCTCCTCGAAGAGGGCTATGTATCCGGAGTCGAT